>PSRJ01000278.1 GCA_003175985.1 Terriglobia bacterium | reverse complement strand
CGCTGGATGAAGCCATGAAGCTCGACTTCGACACCGTGATTCCCGGTCACGGACCCGTGGCGAAGAAGGCCGACCTGATGGCATATCGCAACAACGTGGATAAGCTCCGAACGCGCGTTACGGGACTGCTGCGCCAAGGCACTTCCAAAGAAGAGATCGCCAAGGTGATGACCTCCGAGTTTGGCTGGGCTCCCAACGGCCTGCAAATGACACGTGGCTTCGACGGCATGCTGGCGGAACTGAAGCGGTAGAGAGTGGGCTTGTTCCAGCCAGGCAAAGATCGGGTCTGTGAGAGCCACATGGCTCGGATTGGCTTTTGACTGATAAATGGAAGATGCTCGTATCCAGGGTGATGGGGGACAACCATGCCAAGTGACCCACAGGCGCTGGCAACGACCGAGGATCCATTCCGCGGTGTGGTGCTGACTATTGTTTCGACGTCCGGATCAAGCTGCCGAGGTCGTCGACCTTATCGTCCAGCAGAGCCAGCTTGCGGGCTAGACCTTGAATTTCGGATTCCGCGCGCCGATTGACTTCAAAATCGAGTTCGCCGCGTAGCCGATCCTTTGCGTCCTGGCGATTCTGACTCATCATAATGACGGGGGCCTGGACGGCCGCCAGCATCGAAAGAAAAAGATTGAGCAGAATGAACGGATAGGGATCCCAGGCCTTCTTGTCCAGGGCAACATTAGTGGCCGTATACACAATCAAAAGCACGGCAAACAGGATAATAAACATCCACGACCCGCCGAATCGGGCGACCGAATCGGCGACGCGTTCGCCGACGGTGGTTTTCTCTTCGATCACTTCGTTGGGATTGCGGGTGGCGCGCGTGCGCACGAGGTTGTGGGCGGCGTGGAGGTGCCGGCCGAGTGTGGTAAGCAGATCCATTCCCGCGTGGGGCTTCCGTTCCAGGAGTATCCGGATATCGTCGCGCGAGATTTCGAGGCAGACACTCTCTTCCAGCGCATGAGCGTTGGTCTGATGCGGCGTCTGTTCCAGCATGGAGGCGAACCCGAAGAAATCCCGCTCCGCCGGCTCGTCGACTACCACCTCCTGTTGATCCTCATCTATGGTGCTGACGCGGACCCTTCCCGAGATCAGCACATAGGCTTGCGGCGCCGGTTCTCCCGCCTTGTAGATGCGTTCCCGGGGAGCGAAGCTCTTGAGCTCGACCTGGCCGCCAAGCACAGTCAATTCATCGTCGTCCAGCAACGCAAAAAGCGGGACGGTCTTCAGCACTTCCGGTTTGCACGCCATGATCCCTCCTCTTTAGTCGAACTTGTACCATTCCGTGACCGTTGAATTTTGCCACGAAAATATTTTTCACAAAATACTAGACAAACAGATCTGAAAATAGTAGGATGTAATTAACAGACAGACAGCATCCCAGACGGCGAGTCCCCTCCCGCCGTCAACCCTCTGAGTGCAAGGCCCCGAGATACCCAGCTCGGGGCCTTTTTCCTATGCTGCAATGCAATCTCAGAAGATCCGGTCCTGGCGCCGCAGTGTGCCGAAACTCCCGATGTTGGAAACCGCAAAGGCCACACGAAACTGATTTTCGTTGCGCGAACCGATGTTGAACTGCCGCCACTGGATACTTAACCCGCAGCAGTCCGTATTGTAGGTAACCTGGGTAGTGGCGTACTGCAACACCTGTTTGCGATAGTCGTAGATTCCATCGATCCCGGCATTCCATCCCCGATGGTTCAGGTCGCCAAACCCGGCGCGGAAACGGAATTGATTGGCGGGCGTGTTCAGCACGGGATCGGTATGCACCTGGTTGTGCCCCACCGAGACGAAGTACCGCGCCCACCGGTAATCCATCGAAATGGTGCTGTTTACAATCTCGCCGCGGCGATGATCGTAGTCGGTCCGCCACTCGACACTCCAGCCAAGCAGCGGGTTGATGCGCATCACTGAGACCACTGGCGAGGAACTCCGCGGCTCCACCAGGAAGGCATAGGGCGTCAGCTCCACGCTGCTCCACAATACATTGCGCTGGCCCGGTACCAACGCGCCTCCAAAGGTGGGGTCGAAAAACCTCTTTTGCCACAACTGCCAGGTAAAAATCTCCTGCACCTGATTGCCGCGTTTGGCGTAAATGCGATTCGTCAGCGAGATCTCTACTTCATTGGTGTTGCTCAGCAGATCGGTCTCGTCAAACCGGATAAAGCGGTTGAAATCCTGGCCGACACCCGCCATGTACCGGTAGGTAGCCCTGGGTTCGATTACGTGCTTCAGCTTATCGCCGAAGAAGGTTTTCTTTTCGAAAACCCGCGCGAGAGAGGGGAAGATGAGGTCGGCCGAAAAATCCCGCGCGCTGCGCACCAGATTGGTGCCGACTACGTGATACCGGTCCGAAAAGGGAGTCTGCCCTTCGGAATAATACGTTTCCTGGATTCCGAAGCGCGGAACCAGGTGAAAGCCAGCCCAATGGAAAGCGGTCATGATGTGCGGCGCGAAGTTCACGCGATTCATGAACTGACCGGTTTGGAATCGATCGATGAGCCGGTTGTTCTGGTCGAATATGGGCTCCGACCGGTAAAGCAGGCCGGCCGCGGAATCGAACGAATACCACAGCGGCACGTGATTCCAGATCTGCCGTTCGCGCTCGCTGAAATCGACCTGGGGCAGCTTACGAATGATTACGGCATTCGTCTCGAAGCTCGTCGCGTACGTGACCGGGTCGGTGACCTGGATTTCCGAGCTTTGGAAATTCTCCAGGCGCGCGGCCACCACCTCGAAGGTATAGGCGGACCAGTTCTTGTTCACGAACCCGACCGAGTGTGTTTCCGAGCCGATCGCTTCGTTGAAGGATTCGGACCACTCCTGGCGAAAGCGGAAGGAGGAAAGATAGTTGATCTCGCCGCGGGCGTACCAGCCGCCGCCCAGATCCGATTTGCCCAGTACGCTCAGACTGACTCCGCCATATTTCACCGGAGGGGCGCTGGTCTGCGGAATGCCGCGATCCGCTACGGCGTAGAGGATGGCGTCGAAATCGGTTCCCGGACGCGGTTTCCCGCGAAAATCGCCATGATGTGCTTCTCCTCGCGACGTGTATTCCGTGAGCCGGTAGGTCACATCGTAACTGCGATTAATGGCCCAGAAATAACCCACACCGAACATCAGTCCCCGGCGTGAGCTATTGCCGAAATTCGGAATCAGAAACCCGCTCCGGCGCGGCACCTTCTCCAGCGATTTGTAAAAGTAAGGTGTGAAGAATAGAGGCACGCTGCGCACCAGGAAAGTCGAGTGGTAGGCGATCGCGCGCTCTCCTGGTTCAATGTCGAATTTCGGTCCCTTCAGTTTCCACCACGGGTTGGGCATCTTACAATTCGTGATGAAACCGTTATGGAGAATATAACGATCCTCCAGGCGCTCAGCCCACTCACCCTGGAAAAAGAACGGATTGTTGCTGGTAAGCACTCCCGGCCGGGCATCGATGCGGGGCGTGGCCTGGCCGCGCACATTGTAAAACTTCCCGGTTTCGGAATCGGTGTTGTACTCCACACGGTCGGCCCAGAGCTGTTCGTTCCGCGCAAAATTATGGAAATAGACGCTTCCGGTTGCCTTGAGGTCGCCCGTATCGCCGTCATATTCGATTTCGTCGGCGCGCATCAGCATGGCAGTGCCTTCCACCTCGGCCTTGCCATGCAGCTTGTAGATGTTTCCTTCCTTTTCCTGCGCCACCGCGGTGATGTTGTACTCTCCGCGGGGCGGCGCATCGGGCCGGACCGGAATTATGCGTTGATCGGGTTGCACGATCGACGTCTGGGCCAAGCTGGGAATGCATAAAACCAGTGCTCCCAGTATCCTAAGCGCCAAAATAGAGGGAATACTCGAAGATTTTTCGTGACAAACTGGTACTACTGTGCTAAGTAGAGAAGGAGCGCAACTCAGGCGAGACCCCAAGCGGAGAAGGTAACACAGTCAGGCACGCCGAGTTGCGGCTTCCAGGAGCGTGCCGGAACAAATGACGTGCACATATTGTGGCAGCCGGAACCCGGATGGCGAGCACCGGTGCAGGAGATGCGGCCGTAAGCCGAGTGACCGGTTGGCCGGGGATTTCGCGTACACGCAGGGTGCGCTCGCGGCGGTTGCCCAGCCGGAGCGTGTTTCCGAACCGGCTACGCCAGCCGTTCGCGCGCCCAATTTGGCGCGCGCCGTGCAGCGCCCGCTATTCCGGGAAGATCCGGAGGCGAAAGTCATTCCCATAGCATCTTACGCGCCTGCGCGCCTGGCTCCGCCCAGAATATCTCCCACCCAGAAGCCTGCCGCGAAGCCGTCGCCGCGGCGTTCTGCTCCGCGTGTCTCGGAAGCGCAGGGGCAATTGGACTTCTTGCCCGCGCAACCCGGACAACCGCGCACGCTCGGCACGACCGTCGAAGCAGTGATTGTCTGCGACGCACCGGTCGCGACGCTACTGCATCGCGGCTTGGCCGCGGCACTCGATTGGTCGATGGTGCTGATTGGCTATGGCCTTTTCCTGCTGGCCTTCTCCTTCAGCGGCGGCGAATTCGCTCTCTCGCGGCCGAATCTTTTGGCACTCGGCGCCGCGCTGCTTCTCGTTGCCTTCACCTACGGTCTGTTTTGGACGATCGCCGGCGGGGAGACACCGGGAATGCGCTGGGCGCGGCTGCGGCTCATCACATTTGACGGATTTCCCCCCGAGCCTCACCACCGGGTTCTCCGGTTTGCGGGCTCCTGCCTCAGTTTCTGCACCGTGGTCGGCCTCCTCTGGTCATTAGCGGATGAGGAAAGCCTCACCTGGCAGGACCACATTTCCCGAACCTTCCCCACGCCGCGCGCCAGCGAGTCGCAAATCCTGCAGCGTCGGTAGGGCTGATGGAGATCCGCTTCGACGAAAAAAATCTGCTGGCCGATCTGGTGGGCAAGGCCAACGGTGTAACCAGGGCCGAGGCGGAGCGCTCGCAATCGAGGGTGCTGAAGGCGCTGAAGTCGTTCCGCAAGAAGAGCGAGCAGGGCCTCTACGGTTTCCCGCACCTGCCGTTTCAAGCCGCGGTGATCCGATCGATTGAGGGTTATGCGGCGGAACTGAGCGGCAGCTACGATACGGTTTGCGTGGTCGGGATCGGCGGGAGCGCGCTGGGAGCATGGGCGCTCGATTGCGGCATTCGGGGGCCGCATCCCGTGCAGGGCGCATTCACTCCGCAGCACCCGCGCCTGGTAATCCTGGATAACGTGGATCCGTCGTTCACGGCGCAGGCACTGGCGTCCATGGACGCGCGCAGCACGCTGGTGGTAGTGATAGCCAAATCGGGCGGGACGGCGGAAACTGTCGGAACGTTTCTAATCGTGCGGGAGTGGTTGGAGCAGACGCTTGGCCGCCGCAAAGCCGTCAGGCGCATTGCCGCAGTCACTACCGAAGGCAAGGGCGATCTGTATGCGCTGGCGCAGGCGGAGGGCTACCCCAGGTTCGCCATACCGGAGAATGTGGGCGGCCGTTTTAGCGTGCTGTCACCGGTCGGCCTCGTGCCTGCCGCCCTGGCCGGCATCAATATCCGCAAGCTGGCACGCGGCGCTGTGGCCATGACCCACTTTTGCTGGCAGCCGGATATCGAGCAGAACCTGGCGCTCAAAGCTGCCTTGTATCACTGGCTGATTTGGACGCGGAAAAACAAGACGATTCATGTCGCGTTTCCATACTCGAATCACCTATGGGGCACGGCCTTCTGGTTCCGGCAGCTCTGGGCGGAATCTTTGGGCAAGACACATGATCGGAATGGCAAGGTAGTCCACACCGGCCAAACGCCCATCGCCGCGCTGGGCACCACAGACCAGCACTCGCAGGTGCAACTGTACATCGAAGGCCCGAATGACAAAGTACTCACGTTCTGGGCGGTCAACAGGTTTTCCGCTGCAGGCAGGATTCCTTCGAACCGCGTGGGCCAGCCAGCGTTCGACGCTCTGGCGGGACATTCACTGACTGAATTGATCGACGCGGAGCGGCGCGCCACCGCGGCCGCCCTCGCCGCGGCCGAGCGGCCGAATTGCACCATCACCCTCAACCGCGTGGATGAAGAACACCTGGGCGCGTTCCTGCAGATGATGGAATTCGAAACGGCGTTCCTGGGAGAGCTGCTCGGTATCGATGCTTTCGATCAGCCGGGTGTAGAGCTGGGCAAGAACTTCACTTACGGGCTCATCGGCAGGAAGGGCTACGAGAAGTATCTCCGCGAGTTCCAGGCCTACGAAAAGAAGCGCTCGGCCATCCGGTAAACGCGCGAGCGCGAAGCAGCGCTGCGTTTACCGAGCCGCGGCCGACTCCTGGCGGTAGGCGGATGCGACGGAAGCCGTATCGCAGTACTCTATCCAGCTCGATATTTTTCCAGACCGTAAGCCAAAGACATGGGCCCAATCGTTTTCGACGATTTTGCCGGTAGCCCGCGCGCGGGCCCGGTAGAGTCCCAGAACCACGACTTTGTCGCCGTTTGCGAAGAACTCACGCGGCTCAAAGTTCAATACTTCGTCCGACTCGTTGAGGCGCCGAAAAAATTCCGCCGCGCCGGCTTTCCCGCTGCGCTTACCGGCAAAAGGGATCTCCGGCTCTCCGGGCATCGTCCACGTCACATCTTCCGTCAAGGTGGCCAACAGGCCCGGGATATCGCCGCGAGAGAAGGCGCTGTACGCCTCTTGTACTATTTGAATGTTCCCTTGTTCACTCATGATTTAGTCTCCAGATGCAAGTACGTGGGACTAGCCTTTTTGGATTTGCCTCTTGCGGCTTGTTCAGCCGGCCGCGCCCTTCTGCGAACCCCAAAGATGCTTTGATGCCAGGGCTGCGCCCTCCGCCAAGACTTTGAACTTCGCCCAGGCGATCTGCGGATGCACGCGGAAGCCCATGCCGCAATCGGTTCCGGCAATGACGTTTTCGCGGCCCACGATGTTGGCATAGCGGACGATGCGATCCGCGACCACCTCCGGATGCTCAACGACATTGGTATGATGGGTGACCACGCCGGGTATCAGGATCTTACCCTGCGGCAGCTTCACGCGCTGCCAGAGCTTCCATTCATGCTCATGACGCGGGTTGGCAGCTTCCAGCGAATAGGCGCCTGCCCGGATCTTCAGCATGAGATCGACGACGTGTTCCAGGGGCAGATCGTGCGTGTGTGGTCCGTGCCAGCTTCCCCAGCAGATGTGGTAACGAACGCGGTCTTCCGGCAGCCCTTCCAGCGCCTGGTTCAAGGCCTCGACGCGCACGGCGGCGAACTTGCGATACTCTTCGACCGGCGGAGTGGGGATGATCATGTCGTAGGTATCCGGGAGAGCCGGATCGTCGATCTGGAGAACGAAACCGGCATCCACTACGGCCCGGTATTCGTGTTTCATTGCATCGGCTAAGGCGAACAGGTATTCGTCGTCCGTCGAGTAATACTCGTTGTAAAAGAAATGCTCGAGCCAGCCGGGGGCGAGCACGCACATAAACGTGTCCTCGGGTTTCACCCCGGACTCGGCGAGAGCTGCGCGGAACATCTCCAGGTCTTTTTTGACTTCCCGCTGGCCGGTGTAGGCGATGGGACCCGAGCAGATGGCACGCTCGCCTGGAGAGCCCGGCATGAAATTCAGATCCTTGTAAAAATCGGCGAACTCAACGCGCTCTCCGGTCTGGAGCGCCATGAACGGGGCCTCGCCCGGTTTGGCTTTCCGGGTCGCGAGTCCGCTTAAGCGGCGGCCGTAATAGGCCAGGCCGCCGAAACCGATCTTCCCGAGTTCGCCATCGCTGACGATATCGATTCCGGCTTCGGCCTGGCGGCGGATCACTTCCACGATGCTGGAGCGCACGTTCTGGCGCATGGCATCGACGTCCACGGATTTGCCGGACATCATGGCCAGCGTCAATTCGCGGTATTCCGGGGGTCCATCGAGCCGCCCGGCGTGGGTAGTCAGAATACGATCGGTGCTGCGTTTCATAGCTTACCTTCCCAGGGCGCGAGTGCGAGCGGAATCGCCCAGCATTCGCTTTGCAATATCGATTGCCGACACCAAAGCTGTTTCCTGCGAATCATACGGGCGTGTATAACCGCCCGCAAACCAGATGCTGGACTGGCCTTGCATCGCCAGGAGATTGTTCTGAGACTGAAGGGTCGCGGGTGTGGGGAACATGTGGCGGAACTGGGCCTGGTAGAGCACTTGCGTGGGTTGTTGTGTGCGGTGCGTAATCCAGCTTTTCCAAAGCTTGGCGGCAGTCTCCGGCGGCGGAACCGCCAGGACATCCGCCAGCCACATGGAAGCCTCGCAAAAACCGCCAGTGATCGCGGCGTTGAAGAAAGACCAATAGTCAGGGTTGGCCGGTGCGTAAATCGGATCGGTGTGAAGCGCCAGCCGCGCATCGTGGAACTCGATACCGGCGAGCGCGGTCTGCTGGGCGGATGTGCCCGGTATGCCCGCCAGCAGTTGCAGCGTAGCGGGGCCGGAGGCGGAGAAAACGATATCGTCCACATGGACGCTCTGCCCACTGCCATACCGGACGTTGAATCCACCTTGCGGATCGGTGCTCACCTGCGTCACGGGCGCTCCGGTGAGGACCTGTACCGTGGAACACTGCGCGATCATCTGCTTCAAAACCTCGGCCATGCCCGGATTCAGTACGTAATACAGCAACGGATCGGTGGGATTGTCGGGGAGGGCTTTGGCCACGAAGATCATTGCGGCCCGCGCCGACATTCCGCGAGCCTGGTCGATATCGCCCGAGAACAGCGACGCGGCCCAGGGCAGGATCATGCCCTCCCATTGCTGCTGCGAAAGGCCGAGCGTCGGCAGCCATTCCTGGAGCGTGACATTCCAGTCCTCGTTGTTCTCTTCACGCTGTTTGGCTGCGACGAACGCCACTTCGAAGGCCTGCAGGCCGGCCCGGTTCCACGGCGCCAGTATCGGCCAGACCCGGCCGGGTAGAACAGGCGAGACAAATCGGGGCATTGCTTCGCCGGCTGCCTGTAATGTAATCGAGGCGGGAAACGAATGCGTTTGCCGCAAAAGCCCTAACAGGAAAAGAAGCTGAAAGTAGGTCGGGTACGGACCAGGATTGAAATACTGGGCGCCCATGTCGACTGTGAAGCTGTAGCCGTCCAGTTGAATCGGGATGCTCTGAATATTCCCGCCAAGGGATGCCGCAGCTTCCAGCAGCACGATATCGCGTTTGCCGTCGAGCAGCCAGGCCATTGAGACGCCGGCCATTCCACCCCCAACGATACCGACCCTGCGTCGGGGTGGAGCAGTCGTGGCCAGCAGGGGCAGCGCGGCGGCGCCCGCGACCGTGCGTATAACCTTCCGGCGACTCCACGAAGATGCGTCTCTCGATGGCTTCATAAGGCACCGTCTACGCTATCACAGTCCCTCACCCGTGATACCCTTACTTGCATAACATCAACCATGAAGATCTTGTTCCCTTTTCGTGCGACGGTGTTTGCGGCCGCAGTCTTGCCGTCAGTTCTGTATGCGCAATGGCCGTCTTACCCCACGGGGCGCGCTCCGCGGACTGCAGACGGCAAGGTGAACCTCGAAGGGCCAGCGCCAAAGGCGGCTGACGGACATCCCGATCTGTCAGGCATTTGGGAATTTCGCAACGCAGGCGGGCCACCAGCGCCGGCTCCCGGTTCGCCGCCTCCCGCAGAGGGACTGGGCCTCGGCCCCCGCCCGCGCGGGCCCAATCAGTTCTTTAACATCGGCTCGACACTGAAAGACGGCTTGCCGTTTCAGCCGTGGGCCGCGGAATTGCGCCGGCAGCGCAGCTCAGAAAACAACAAAGACAACCCCGATGCGCACTGCCTGCCGCTCGGGTTGATGCAGCTTCACACGCATCCGCAGCCACGCAAGATGATCCAGACGCCCGGTGTGATGGTCATTCTTTATGAGGCACAGGGCGGAGTTCGCCAGATTTTGACCGATGGCCGCGCACTGCCCAAACCCGACGTGCAGCCGTGGTGGTACGGCTACTCCGCCGGCCACTGGGATGGCGACACGCTGGTTGTGGAAACGATCGGATTCCGTGACGATGTCTGGCTTGACGTCGAGGGCAGCCCATTGACCAACGCCGGCAAGATGATCGAGCGATTCCGGAGGCCGAATTACGGGAGTCTCGAAATCGAGGTGACCGTGGACGATCCCAAGGTCTACACGAAGCCGTGGACAGTGAAGATCGATCAGCGCCTCATGCCGGACGCCGAATTGATCGAATTCATCTGCAACGAGAACGACCGCAGCGGGCCGCACCTGGTCGGCAAGTAAGCGAGGCCCGGCAACCGGATCAGTTGGCCTGCTTCGCGGCCGGATAGACCGGCAGCGTAACGTGGTCGCCGAATGTGGCCTTCAGGCCTTCAATCGCGCAGTTCTCATCACCACCGCCGCCCGCGCCTCCGCCGACGCCGATGGCTCCGATCATCTGCCCATCCACTACGATCGGGATACCGCCTGAGTTGGTGAAGAATCCGAAATAACTAAGCTGGCGCGGGATGCCGTCCGGATCGTTCTTGAGCTGTGCGGTACGGATGGAAGTAGGCTGCCGCGTCTTGAGTGCTGTTTGCGCCTTGAGCAGCGCCGTGCGGATGTTATTAAAGACCTGTCCATCCATGCGCTCCATGTGCACGAACTCGCCAGCATTATCGATGATATACAGCGACATCGAGCCGCCCTTCGACGCGGCCCAGTCGCGGCAGACTCTGGCGATCTTCTTGGCCGCCGCGAGCGAAATCTGGTTGCCGTCGAAAACATTCGCTGCGCCCTTGCCTCCTACGACAAATTCCGCCGGCAGAGTCGACTTGGGTGTCGCGGTGGCGGCGAAACGAGGAACGGGAGCATTGCCGGGATTCGGGTTTCGTCGCGGCGGAATATCCTTCGCCAGCGGCGGGACCGACGGCCCTAACACCTCAACCAGCGCCTTCTGGGCGCAGATCTCATCGCTCCAGACCGGCACGCGCGGGGCGGAACCGCCAACCCCGACTGCGCCGATCATCTGCTTGTTCACCACGATCGGCAGGCCGCCGGAATTCGCAAACATCCCGAGTTGAATGTATTGAAGCTCGCGGGTAGGATCTTCGATAACCTGATTCATGCGGAGCTTGCTGGGCTGGCGGTCCATCAACGCGGTACGCGCCTTCATGTCGGCCGTAACGATGTTGAGATAACCCTGGCCGTCCATGCGATCCATGTATACATGGTTGCCGTCGTTATCCAGCACCATGATGCTGATCTGCACGTTTTCCGCGGTGGCGGCCTTTTCGCAGGCTTCGGCAATGCGTTCCGCGGTGGCGAGGTTGATGGTGGTGAAGTCCTGAATCCTCTCCGCATTCTTGCCGCTGACAACGAATTGTTCCGGTACGTTTTGAGCGGCCGCCAGGCTGCTGAGGGCGAATGCGCCGATTGCGGCCAGTCCCAGTTCGACAATCCGAATTCTCATTTCATCCTCCCGCAGACATTGAGTCGCGCAAGCAGGCGGCCGCGCCGGGTTCAATCGCCGGGCGTGGGCGGCCTTGGGTCCCGAGTCTATCACAGTTAGAAGGGGCGACGGGTGGCACTCACGTGTCAGTTGAGCACGGTTGCGGCCGTGGAACGTAAGCTGCAAATCATCAGCGAAGCGGCGATTCGCCTGGGCGGCGATGCTGTTTCACTCGTATCTCAGCGCCACCACCGGGTCGATTCGCGTCGCGCGCAGCGAGGGTAACCATACGGCGGCGAGGGCGACCAGGCTCAGCAAAGCAGGGATCGTAGTGAAGACTAGCGGGTCGCGGGGTTGTACTCCGAACAAGAACGTTGTCAGCAAGCTGGTCAAGCCAAAGGCGGCGGCGAGTCCGAGGGCGACACCTGTCAAGGCCAGTCGCATGCCTTGAAACAGAACCATCTGGCGCACGGCGCGCGATTCGGCGCCCAGGGCCATGCGGATTCCGATCTCCTGCGTGCGCTGCTGCACGGAATACGCCATCAATCCGTAAATGCCAATGGCTGCCAGGAGCAGGGCCGCGCCGCCGAAGACCGTCATCAGCAGCATGTTGAATCGTTGGCGGGACGTAGACCGCACGATCACCTCGTCCATAGTGCGCACGTCGGAGACGGGCAGGCCGGTGACTTGCCGCAACTGCTCCTGCACCGGGGCGCTCATCAACGCCGGTTCGCCGCGCGTCCTGACGATCCACGCCAAAGGGGTGAGGCGCAGATTCAGCGCGGTTGCGAGGTCGGGAACCTGCGCCGTAGGCACGTACATTATGGGCGGCGGATCGGTATTCAAAGCAGCGGAGCGAACATCGCCGACAATCCCAATAATCTGCCGCGGTGTTTCCGCGGCGAATTCGCGCATTACGCCTTTTCCGATCCAGAGTTTGTCGCTCAATGGATCGGCCTTGGGCCAGTATTGCTTTGCCATCGCCTGGTTCATGATCACCACAGGAGTGCCCGCGGCGGAGTCCTGCTCGGAAAAGGCGCGGCCCCGCAACACGGGAATCCGATAGACGTCGAAATAACCCGGAGAGATATCCATCCATCCGGCGCCACCGTGGAACGGTCCCTGCGTCAACGGCCGGCCTTGAATGACAAACGGGAGACCGTAGCCGCCTTCCAGCGGAACGCAGCAGGTGGCGCCCGCGGTCACTACGCCCGGCAGGGCGCGCAGACGCTCGACGCCATCCCGGACCGTCTGCTCCAGCGCGGCGGATTTCTGATATTTGGGACCGCTTAAGGACATCCTCATGGTGAGCACATGCGTCGGGTCAAATCCGGGATTGACGTTGGATAGGGCCAGCGAGGTCCGGATCAGCAGAGCGGCGCCCACCAGCAGGATCACGGCCAGCGCGATCTCGCTTACCACCAGGAACGTGCGAGCTTTGTTGTGGCGGAAGCCGCTGCCGGCGCG
>PSRJ01000283.1 GCA_003175985.1 Terriglobia bacterium | reverse complement strand
GTCTCGCTCACGATTGGGGCCCAGCCGGCAAAGGTCCTGTACGCCGGAACCCTGGGCGCAGCGCTGTCGTCATGGAGCGTGCTCCAGGTGAACGCCGTCGTGCCCAGCGGTGTTGGCTCGGGGCCGCAGCCTGTAGTCTTGAAAATTGGCGCCAATGACAACGCGCAGCAGGGGGTCACCGTTTGGGTTGAATGACAGAGGGCGCCAGCGACTCCCGCCTGTTCCTGCCCGCCACGCTAGTCTCGCAGGACGGCGGCGGCAGAGATCATGAGATTGTGATCCCGTTCAACTCTCTTGTGAATCTTATCGTCTTCAGCCCGCAGTTCCAATTGAGCAACAGCGGGTTGGCGCTGCCCAAAGTCAGCAGCACTAAGCTCCCACCCATGGCGGCCTCGGGCGGGCAGCCGCCCACCATAACGCTGCAAGTCTCTGGGAGGAACATACCATGATATGGCTCGTTCGATTGACCGCGGGCGTTGCAATCGCTTTGTCGGGCTGCTGCCTCGCAACCGGGATTGCCGCGGCGCAATTCCTAACTACAATCCCCTCGGAAATCCGTATCACCACCGACGCGGACTCTCTGAAGTTGCCCGGTCCTTACGCCTTCGGAATCGGGCCCGTGGGATTCCAGACCTTACCAACCGGCTTCCACTACGTCGAAACCAAACCCGCCAGCTCCAGTCTGGGTTGGCCCAATTTCTTAGTGATATCACCGGCCGCCGGAATCCTCCCGAAACCAGGGGAGTCAATGACCGCGGTCTGGGTCATCCTGAACCCTGAGGTTGTCCCATCCATGCCTGCGGGCAGCTACGCGGAGGGTGCTGGGTTCGCTGCCACGGGCCAGACGGCAGCTTCCGGAGGCATCAGCATACTCCTGGACCTGAAGCCCGGGCCGCCCCCGGCGCTTCAATCAGTGCTCAGTGCCGCCAGTCTACAGCAGGAGATCTCCCCCGGCGAAATCGTCTCCATCTTCGGTGCGCACCTCGGCACTGCCCCGGTAACCGCTCACTACGACGGCGCCGGCCTGTACCCAACCGACCTGAGCCACCGAAATGTTCCTTACCCGCCAAGCTATCCATATCCCCACGATGGCGTCACCTTCAATGGCATCCCCGCGCCCCTGCTCTACTACAGTCAAACTCAGATCAACGCGATCGTTCCTTACGGCGTGGCCGGCCAAAAGAGCGTGAATATCGTGGTCACCCATAACGGCATGCAATCCGCGCCATTCCCTCTGCCGGTCGCGGACACCTCGCCGGGCATCTTCACCGCCACTCAGAATGGCAACGGGCAAGGGGCGATCCTGAACGGCAATCAGACACCCAACAGCGCCTCGAATCCGGCGGCGAAGGGATCGGCGATCAGCATCTTCGCCACGGGTACGGGCGTTTTGCAGCAGACGGTCCCGGATGGCAGCATACTTTTCGGTGGCGGGGCGACCTGTCCGAACTCGTTGAGTTCCACCGCCTGCAAGCCCACAGCGTCCGGCAATGCAGCCTTTCCCGCGGCGCCGGTGTCGCTCACGATTGGTGGCCAGCCGGCTCCGCTGCAGTATGTCGGGCCATCACCCGGCAGCGCAGCCGCGCTTCTGCAAGTGAACGCGTTTGTCCCTGACGGTGTTAGCTCCGGGCCGCAGCCAGTGGTGCTGACAGTGGGGCAGAACAGTAATACCCAGCAGCAAGTCACGGTGGCTGTGCAATAGGTGTAAGGGCCGCGGCAGAGCAGGGCACTACCATTTAGTCAAAGTCGTCAGGACCGCCTGCAGTCGCGGATCGGGAAGTTGCTGCACGTACGTGAGGCTGAAACTGAGCTGCGCGCGCCAGCAAGCGATTCTTCGAATTTTATCGAAAGCATGTACTTACCTTCGCCGTGACTTGGGCACGGAAGGAGCAGCCGCGGGCGCGTCTGACATGGGCAGCTTGAAGCGGCGGATTCCATCGTACGCATAGAGCGCGCCGGCCACCGCGCCGGCCGTCGGCACGAGTCCGATTTCACCCGCGCCCTTCGCGCCGTAACCGCCGACTTCATCCGGAATTTCGATCAGAATGACATCGACCGGCGGCGTATCCTTAGCTTTGAGGATCCCCATATCGCGCAGAAGCAGCGAATTGGGCCGGCCATCGGTGCAGGGAAAATCCTCCGAAAGCGCGTAGCCGAGACCCATGTGCGCGCCGCCCTCGATCTGGCCAGCGCAGGCCTTGGGATTGATCGCGCGCCCCACATCGTGGGCCGCCACCACGCGCTGGATGCGGCCGTCGTCGCCCAGAATCACCACCTGCGTCGCGTAGCTGAAGGTCAAATGCGTCGTCGGATTCTGCAGCGCCTCGGGTGTGCCCGGACGCGTCGTAAAGTTGCAAACGTAGTCGCCGCTGTATTCGCGGCCCGCCAGTTCGTCGAGTGTCGCGTGTTGGAGTTCCGCGGCCAATTCGCGCGCAGCCCGCTGCGCGGCGGCGCAACTGAGAGTCGTCGCGCGGGATGCCCAGGTTTCCCCGCACTTGGCGCCCAGTTCCTTATCCCAGCGCACGGTCATTACTTCGAGCGGCAGCCCGGTCTCCTCGCATACCGCCTGCCGGATCGTCGTAAAGACTCCCTGGCCCATCTCGGTGTAGCCTGTGAGCACCTCGATACGGCCGCCTTTCAATACACGAATCTTGGCATGGCCGCTATCGACGGTGCCGTTGCCGATCCCCGTGCTCTTGATGCCGCAACCGATACCTGCGTACTTCGCGCTCTTGTAGATATCCTTCACCGCCTGAAGCGTCTTGAGGACGCCCACGCTCTCGCGCATGATCTGGCCGGTGGCAAACGCGTCGCCGGGGCGCAGCACGTTGCGTTCCCGGATATCGTACCCGTCGACGCCCACCTTCTGCGCCAGCAGGTCCATGACACCTTCCATGGCGAAATGCGCCTGGTTGGTGCCGAAGCCACGCATCGCTCCGCTGGTCGGATTGTTCGTAAAGACTGCCTTGGACTCGATATCGACGTTGGGCACGCGATAGGGTCCGCAGGAATGGCACGCGGCGCGCAGCAGGCATTTGCCTCCGGTGCCGGCGTAAGCTCCCGTATCTCCGACAATCCGTACCCGGGACGCCAGCAATCGTCCTTCGGCATCCGCGCCCACCGTGTATTTCAGCGTCATGGGATGCCGCTTGGGGTGAAGCTGCGTCGACTCCTTGCGCGTGAGCACGGTCTTTATAGGGCGGCCCAACAGATACGCCGCCAGCGCGGTCTGTGCCTGGATCGAAATCTCTTCCTTGGCCCCGAATGCACCGCCACTGGCGGCGAGTTCCACTTCGACATCCTCGGGCGGGATGTTCAAGACGCGCGCGATCTGTGCCTGGTCATACGTGGACCCCTGGCTTTGCGAAAAGAATTTGACGCCTTTTCCCTGCGGCAGCGCGAGGCAAGCCTCCGGCTCCAGGAAGGCCGGGTCCACCGGCTGCGTAGCAAACGTCTGCTCGATGATGTGGGTGGAGGCGGCCAGCGCGGCATCCACATCGCCGCGCGCGAATGCCGTGGTGTCCAGCAGGTTGGGATGGACATGCAGATTTCCAGGCGCGTGCACCTGTGGAGCGCCGGGTTCGAGCGCGGCGAAGGGATCGGTAACCGGCGAATAAACTTCGTACTCCACGCGCACTTTCTCAGCGGCCCGGCGCGCGTGGAACGCGGTATCGGCCACCACCAGCGCCAGCATGTCGCCCACGCAGCAGGTGGTTTCGCCTTCCTTTACAAAAACCGGCAGGTCGGGAATGTTGAGCCCTGTGCCGCGTTCTCCCGGCACGTCCGCGGCAGTGAAAACGCGCACGACGCCCGGCGCCGCTAACGCCGCGGAGCTGTCAATTGCAAGCACTCTGGCACGCGGATGCGCGCTCAAAACCGGCGCGGCATGCAGCATCCCCGGAACCCGCATGTCCGCGATGAACGCCCGCTCCCCTAACGCCTGCTCCACGCCGTAATACCGCGAAGGCGATGCGCCGACGCCTTCGCCATGCTTCACCTCGGGCGTGATCCGGCTCAAGCCATACTGCTCACCGAAAAAGGAGTTTCGCCGGGGCTCGGTGCGCGTGATGTGCTTGCCGTTATTCCAGGCCTCTCCAGCCGTTTGAATCGCATCCAGGATGCGCGCGTAGCCGGTGCAGCGGCAGAGGTGCCCCGATAGCGCCTGCGCCACCGCCTCGCGGTCGCGCGTCGCATCTTTCTCTAACAAAGCCGATGCGCGCATCACGATTCCGGGAATGCAGAAGCCGCATTGCACACCGCCATCCAGGACAAACGCTTCGCCCAGCACGCGCCGCATCGTCTCAGGAAGCCCTTCCAGTGTGACTACATCGTGCCCTTCGATGTGTTCGGGCTTGCGCTTGCAGGCCAGGACCGGCTGCCCGTCCACCAGCACCGCACAGCAGCCGCAGGAACCCTCCGGCGCGCAGCCATCCTTGGGGGAAACTACTCCGCACTGCTCGCGCAGAACCTCGAGGAAGTGCATTCCCGGCTCGTAGGAAGCAGAGGTCTCATTCCCGTTCAATCTGAAGTGGAGATCCGGCATCGCTGGTCGCGGCTACAATTTAGGCTATCAGATCCTACCCTGGCAACGCCTCCCCTTTGGTTTCTTTCCCAAACGGCAGCAGCAGGAGTCCCAGCAAGAACGCCAGAGATGTTAAAGCGACCGGTGTGCCGAGTGTGCCAAAATGGCGGATTCCCGCGCCCACCAGAAATGTCAGCCCAGCGCCGGCAAAACGCCCGATGTTCGTACAAAAGGCAAACGCGCTGACGCGGCATTCCGTCCCGTATTGCTCCGGCAGCCAGAACGAATAGACAGCGAAATTGGCTCCGCCGATTCCCAAAAAGAACGTGCACACCAGGAACCAGGCGAGCGCTCCCGTGCCCCTGTAGAACACGTAGCCGAACGTCAGCCACAGAAAGACCAGCATGAAGGCAAAGAATACGCCGAGCGTGCTCCGGCGATTCAGCCGATTCGCGATCAGCGGCGTGAGCAGAGCGCCGATAATCGTCCCGATGCCCAGAATGGCGGTCGCCCAGGAGGCCAGCTTCGCGCCGCTCGCGGCCGTTTCACCCGCCCGGTCCGCCAGATACGTGACGGCGGAGGGCACATACACGGAACCCGCCCACAAGCCCACGATCGAGGCAATCAGGTAAAGCGAATTGAGAACCGTGCGGCGGCGGTATTTCTGCGAAAACAGTTCCACAAAGGCGCGCCGCATGGGGATCTTCCCGCCCAATTCCGCGCGCTTCATTTTCCAACGCGCCGGCTCGTGGACCCGGTTAAACAGGAACGCCACCAGGATGGCGGGCAGCCCGCCTACGGCGAACATATATCGCCATCCGAACTGGCTGCCCACGAAGTAATTGGCGAAAGCCGCCAGGAGCAGGCCGAAGTAGTAGCCGGTGTGCATCAGGCAGGCCCCCCAGGTGCGGCGCTCGTCGGGCCACTCTTCGGAGACCAGCGAGGCGCCAATCGACCATTCCCCTCCGATTCCCACACCGGCCAAGAACCGGAATAGCGCGAGTTGCCAGACATCGCGCGCAAGCGCCGCCAGCAAGGTGAAAACCGAAAACCACAGAATCGTCAGCATGAGTGTCCGCGCCCGCCCGAAGCGATCGGCCACCGGCCCCCAAATCAACGCCGTACCCCAGCCCACCATGAAGAGCGCGAACAGCAGGCCGCCATAGTAACCCACGTTCGCGGGAGTGGCGGCGATTCCGGAATTCGGCAAAACATCGCGCAGGGCAGGCACCAGGACGAGCGAAAGAATGAACGAATCCATGCCGTCCATGGTCCAGCCGCCCCAGGCCGCCCAGAACGCGCGTTTTTGGGATGGCGTGAGCCTGCGAGCGCCGGGAGCTATGTCCGTTCCCTCCCCTGCCGCCGCGGTTCGGTACCGGCGCTCCATGTATTATGAAGTCTACACTGCGATGAAAGCGATGGTGCTGGAAGCGCCCGGCGAGCTGGCGCTGCACGAAGTATCGCGCCCTCGCGCCCGTGAGGGTGAGGTGCTGGTGCGCATCACACATACCGGGCTGTGCGGCACCGATCTGAAGATCTTCAAGGGTGCGATCCCCGTCGAGTACCCCCGTATCATGGGCCACGAAGTGATCGGAGAGCTTGCCGGCGGCGGCCGCGTCATTATCGATCCGATGCTCTTCTGCGGCACCTGTTTCCATTGCCGGAACGGACAGACGAATCTGTGCCCCAACGGAAGGTTCATCGGCCGCGATACGGACGGCGGTTTTGCGGAATATGCCGCGGTTCCGCAAAGCCATGTCTTTCGGCTGCCCGATTCGATCGATAGCCGGACTGCGCCGCTCATTCAGGTCGCCACAACCTGCCTGCATGCGCAGCGGCAAACACCGCTATTCGTGGGCGAATCCGTAGCCGTCCTGGGGCTGGGGGTATCGGGTCAGTTGCATGTGCAACTCGCAAAAGCGCGTGGGGCCGGCAGCGTAATCGGCATCAGCCGCAGCCGGTTCAAGAGCGGGATGGCTGAAACGCTAGGCGCGGACCTGACGATTCCTTCCGGGGCCGGCGCTATAGAAAAGGTCCGTGAGGCCACGGGCGGCCGCGGCGCCGATGTGGTGATCGAATCCACGGGTGTGATGTCGTCACTGGCGGAGGCCATCCGCATGGTCCGTTTCGGCGGCCGGATTCTACTCTTCGGCATCATGAACGCTCGCGAAGGCGCGCTGCCGTTCTACGACCTCTACTTCAAGGAACTGACGCTGATCAACGCACGCGCTTCTAAACCCGAGGACTTCCCCGGCACCATCGACCTGGTGGAACGGGGCGCGCTGCGGCTCGATCCCCTGGTGACGCATCGAATGGCGCTGGTGGATCTCGAGGCGGCGCTGGGAATGGTAGAGGATGGCGAAGACCGGCGCTTGAAGATTATCCTGGATCATACATGAACGTTCGAGTAATCGCGGCCTGTTTGTTGCCCATCGGGTTCGCCGTGGGCCAAACCCGGACGGACGCCAAGCCTCCGATGGCCGACGAAGTCTTCAAAAACATCAAGGTGCTGAAAGGACTCCCGGTCAGCGAATTCATGGCGACCATGGGGTTCTTCTCCGCTTCCCTGGGCGAGAACTGCACGTTTTGCCATGTCGACCAGAGCGCCGGCAGTTGGGCGCGGTATGCCGACGATAATGCCAACAAGGAAACCGCGCGCCGGATGATCGGCATGGTGATGGCCATGAACCGGAGCTACTTCAACGGCAGACGCGTGCTGACCTGTTACTCGTGTCATCGCGGTTCCGACCGGCCCCGCCTGACTCCCGATCTGGCCGAACTGTACGGTCCCCCGCTATTGAGCGAGCCCGATCAAATTCAGCCCGCTCCCGATGCTCCTCCGGCCGAAACGATTCTCAACAAGTACATCGAGGCGGCCGGCGGGGCGCAACGCCTGGCCGCTCTGACCAGCTTCGCCGCCAAAGGCACCTACCAGGCCTACGCCGACACGGAGAAGCGGGCCGTCGAGATTTACGCAAAGGCCCCGAATCAACGCACGCAGATTGCCCACACCGGCAATGGAGACAGCACGACCGTATTTGACGGCCGGGGCGGCTGGACTGCGACTCCGCCCACCGACCGCCCTGTACCGGTGCTCCCGCTGGCCGGCGCGGAACTGGATGGTGCGCGTCTGGACGCCGAACTCGCCTTTCCTGTGCGCCTCCGGCAGATGCTGACCGATTGGCGCGTGGGCTACCCGACGAACCTAAACGACCGTGACGTCCAGGTGCTGCAGGGCATGACGGCGAGCAAGTCGCCGGTGAAGTTGTACTTCGATAAGGAAAGCGGGCTGCTGGTGCGGCAGGTTCGCTACGCCGAATCGCCCGTCGGTCTCAACCCCACGCAGATCGATTACAGCGACTATCGGGACGTAGCCGGCATCAAAATTCCGTTTCGCTGGACGACTACGTGGCTGGACGGCCGCTCCACCATCGAGTTGACCGAAGTGCAGCCGAATGTTCCCATTGACGCGGCCCGCTTCGCGAAGCCGGCAACCCCGGCAAAACCGTAGCTACCGGCTCTAACGCGGCTGGCGCGGCGCCTGCCGCGTATGATATATATTGGGCCGGGCGCGAGCCCTTCCCGGAGGTTTGGAATGAGAAATCGAGTAGCTTGCCTTGCCGCAGCCGCCGGTTTGCTGTTACTGCAATCGGCGCTTCTCGCACACCACGGCACGGCGGGATACAACACGAAAGATCCGGTCATGGTCGATGGAGTCGTTACTGACTTCCAGTTTGTCAACCCGCACTGCGTCGTTTCCCTGAATGCGAAGGATGCCAAGGGTGAGGATCAGAAGTGGCAGGGAGAATTAACGAGTCCCAATCATCTGCTGAGGGCCGGCTGGAATTCGCACTCCATCAAGCCCGGCGACAAGATCACAATCACCGGATGGCGCTCCACGAGCGGAGCCAATTCGATGTGGATCACCAAGACTGTCGTAAACGGGCAGGAACTGAAGACTGCAGCCGGGGATTAGCGAATATGCGGACTCGTTCGATGGGATTGTTGTGGCTTGCGGTGGCGGCGCCGCTTGCGCTTCCGGCTGTTCTTCTCGCGCAGCAACCGGCCGCGGCGCCGGATCTCTCCGGAGTCTGGAATTTGCGCAATTCTCCGCAGACGCGCTATCTCTCCTACAGCTTCATGGGGGAGGAACCGCCTATGACGGAGTGGGCGCAGGAGAAGTTCAAACTCACCCGGCCATCGTTCGGGCCGCGTTCGTTTAAAGACTCCAACGACCCGGTCAATCCCACCACTCTCAATACGGTCGGCTGCTTTCCACCCGGAACGCCTCGGATCTATCTGCAGCCCTTCCCGATGGAGATCATTCAGACTCCCGGGCGCCTGATGCTGTTTTACGAGTTCAACCACTTCATCCGGCAGATCTGGACCGACGGGCGGCCGCACAACACCGATCTCGGGAACACCTGGTTCGGCGACTCGATCGGCAAGTGGGAGGGCGACACGCTGGTGGTCGATACCATCGGGATTAACGACAAAAGCTGGATCGACCGCGCCGGCCATCCGCATAGCGATCAATTGCACGTGGTGGAGCGCATGAAGCGCACCGACGCGGCCACCTTGCAGATCGATCTGACCTTTGAGGACGCCAAGGCGTACACCAAGCCCTGGGGAGGCCGGCTCATTTTCCAAAGGCATCCGACCTGGAATATTACGGAAATGGTCTGCGAAGACAACGTCAACTTCGACGAGTTTCTGAAGAACGAAGCCAAAGGCGCCAAGTAACCAGGGCGCGCGAGGAGCATCCATGAAAAGACTGCTGTGGACTATCGCTGTGGGTGTTTTGCCGTTGGCATGTTTCTATTCGATCAGAGCGCAGACGGCTCCGGCCCGGCCGGCATGGGCATTCCTGACTCCTGACAAGGAGCAGCCGCAAGTGCCCGAAGAGAAGGCGCCGATCCGCATTCCGGCCAGTTCCAAATCCTACACGGCGGCGGAAATCGATAACCTTTCGAATCCTCCCGACTGGTTTCCCGAGGAGCACGGCGCGCTGCCCAAAGTGGTGCAGGGCGGCCCCGGGTCCACGGCGCTCGCCTGCGGCGCATGCCATCTCATGTCGGGACAGGGACACCCCGAGTCGGCCGACCTGGCAGGCCTGCCGGTGGAATATCTTGTCAGGCAAATGGTGGATTTCCGGGACGGCAAGCGAATCGACCCGGCGCGTATGAACGCGATCGCCAAAGTCACCTCCGACGAGGATATCCGCAAAGCCGCCGAATGGGGCGCGGCATTGAAGCCCGTGGTCTGGGTTAAGGTGATGGAAAGCAGTACCGTTCCAAAGAGCTACGTGAGTACGAAGGGCCGTATGCGCCTGCCGCATCCGGCGGGTGGCACCGAGCCGCTTGGCAAACGCATTATCGAATTGCCCCAGGACCCGGCGCGCGCCACCAGCCGCGACCCGCATTCAGGGTTCGTGGCATACGTACCTCCGGGAAGCATCGCCAAAGGGGAGACTCTGGTGAAGAGCGGTGGCTCCGGCAAAACGATCGCGTGCACCATATGCCATGGAGACGACCTGAAAGGCTTGGGCGATGTGCCGCGCATTGCCGGCCTGCATCCGGTATACATCGTGCGCCAGCTTTACGGCTTCCAGGGCAAGGATTATAGCGGCACTTCAGCCGCGCTGATGCGGAAAGTAGTTGCCAGGCTCGACGAAGACGACATGATCGCGATCGCGGCGTACGCCGCTTCGCTCGCTCCGTAACGGTCTAATCAGTTGTAGTGCGCCGCAGTCAATTCTGTAAACCGCGCGAACTCGGCCGGCAGATCGTCCAGGGCGAACACTGAATTCGTCGGGCAGACGGGGATGCAAGCGCCGCAGTCAATGCAGGCAACCGGATCGACATAGAGCTGCGGGGCTTCGGCGAAAGCCGGCTCATCCTGCTTGGGATGGATGCAATCGACGGGACAAGCCGCCACACACAGCTCGTCTTTAGTGCAGGTGTCAGTAATTACGTATGCCATATGCCTGCCCTGCGTGCAATTCGGGTACCAGCGGCCAAGTTGTAGAAAACAGGAGCTGAAAGTCCGGAAAGAGCGATTCTTGGGTGGGGGATTCCGCGCAGGCGGCGCACGCTACACTGGCTCTGATGAAGATTGAAACGCGGGCGGTGCATGCCGGCCGCCACATCGATCCCGCCACCGGAGCAGTGACTCCTCCGATCCACCTCTCCACAACTTTCGAGCGCGCTCCCGACGGCGGCTATCCCACGGGTTTCAGCTACTCTCGCGACGGCAACCCCAATCGCCTCATGCTGGAGAAATGCCTGGCCGATTTGGAAGGCGGTAAGGAGGCACTCGTCTTCTCCTCGGGCCTCGCGGTAGCCACGGCGATCATTCAGGGGCTCGAACCGGGGGACCACATTATTGCGCCCGACGATGTGTACTGGGCGCTGCGCCAGGTGATTCACGGTATTTTCGGCAAATGGGGTTTGGACACCACCTTTGTCGATATGACCGATGCCGAACCAGTGCGGGCGGCCCTCCGTCCCAACACGCGGCTGATCTGGCTGGAAACTCCCTCCAATCCCCTCATGAAGATCACCGATCTCTCCGCCATAGCCGCACTGGCACGCCAGACGAAAGCGATCACCGTTTGCGATGGAACGTTTGCCACGCCCATTTTGCAGCGCCCTCTCGATCACGGGATCGACATGGTGACGCACTCGACCACCAAGTACATCAGCGGCCATAGCGACGTGGTCGGCGGCGTGTTGGTCACGCGCTATGACAATTACCTGTTCGAACGCTGCCGGCGTTCGCAGAATTTCGGAGGCTCGGTTCCCTCGCCGTTCGATTGCTGGCTCACCCTTCGCGGCGTTGAAACACTGCCATATCGGATGCGCGCGCACTCGGAAAATGCGCTGCGTATCGCCCGCTGTCTGCAGGAACATCCTGCCGTGGAAGCAGTCTATTATCCCGGATTGCCCGGGCATGGGGGTCATGAAATTGCTGCACTCCAGATGTCCGGGTTCAGCGGCATGCTTTCCTTTCAGGTGCGTGGCGGGCGCGAGGCCGCCATGGCAGCGGCGGCTCGCTGCCGCTTATTCATTCGCGCCACCAGCCTCGGCGGCCCGCATAGTTTCATTGAGCACCGCGCCTCCATCGAGGGCCCGAAGACGCGCACACCGCAAAACCTGCTGCGGGTTTCGATCGGGCTCGAACATCCCGATGACTTGATGGCGGATCTCAATCAGGCACTGGGATGAGACGCCGCCCTCCCAGAGATGTTCGGAATCCGTAGACGGCCACCAGGGCGATCAGAACCAAAGGGATCACCAAAGTGGTCCCATACCAGGCCGAGATATCGGAAGTGTGCGGGATCTCGGTGAGGAACGATCGCGCGGCGTCCGCGATGATCGTCGCCAATAGCCCGAAACGAAGCAGTACCGTCACCCACACTGCCCCGAAGAATGCCAGATAGAGAATCTGGACCGGCAGATTCGCAGAATCGAGTTTGCTGGTCGCAATAAAGACGGCGGTGAATACCAGCACAGCAATCCACTGTTTTCGCAGGACTACTCGAAGCACAAACAAGATGAAAAATAGAAGCAGCGTGCCGAGAATGGCATTGGTAAGTCCGGAAAGCAAATCGCCTCCCAGATAACGAAGGCCCGTGAATGCATTGAGACTCGGAAATACCGGTTCTTCCTGAGGTTGTCTCATTGCTGCTCTGCCAAAAATCAGCAACGATGCTATGGCGGCCACTGCGACACCGTAAAGCAGGTCCCGTCCCACCAGCGGGTCGTGCACTCCCTTAATCGCGAAGCGGCTCCAGGAAACCATCGTCTGGGGCCAGCGCCGCCGGACCCATGGCTCCAGCGCCAGATAGAACACCCATGCAGCGGCGGCATTAATGGCGGCGTTCGATACCGCCATCCAGAACAACTCCAATTCGAAGCTGTTAAACGTATGATGCATGTAGAGCAAGCGCGCGGCAGCCAGGGACACAAAAAACAGGATGCCCAGCCTTCTGGCGCCGGCCATATCCACTTTGCGGGCGCGAGTATTGAGCCAGGCGATGACACCTGCCGTGATCAGAGCGGTATATACAACGATGATCGAGACCACCTGCTGGCCGGCAGGCTGCTGGGTTCGTTCGGGCTTACTCCACGGACCGATCACGCGAAACGAAACCGGGCGGCCTCGCCAAGCCGCTGCCTCGACACGCAGGGTCCCGCGAGTCCAGGCGGCCCGTTGGTCCCAACCCGCAAGCGGCATCCACTCGGGCGACGCGGGTTGAAATTGCGTCATCTCCAATCCAGCCGCCTGGAAGAGCCGGTTCCAGTCGAATGGCGGCGCCCCACCGGGCGGCTCGACCTGGGGGGGAATCACTTCCAACTGTCGCAGTTTTCCTGCCGGATCTAACCGCAGCCGCACCATACCACTCATTTCAAGAGGCGGATCGTCATACCGGATACTCACGTTAAAATCGCGGCCCGCTGCCATCTTCTGCGGGCTCTCCCGATACCAGAACCGGATGACCGGTGGTTCGCCGGTGCCGGGACTCTTCCACCGCGCGGCCGCTTCCTCCGGATGCTGCTTCAGATAACCGCGATAGTCTTCGTCATAACTGAACCCGGAACCCGTATCCCCCGGGCGCATCGCATACCCGAAGTCGCGCAACATGGTCCGAGCTTCGCGCGCCAGACCTTCCGGCGGAGCCTCCAGCCCAACCTTCGAAGTAACTTCCTGCGTTGGAGCAATCACGGCCAGGGCAACCAGGCCCGCCAGCGCGGCGCCCAGCCAACCGATAGCTACCTTGGCCGGTAATCCTTCCATCTCCCCCGCCGCCGCTACCAGTTCGGGCGAAGGGGTCTCTCCCGCTGCCAAAGCCTCGGCCAACGGATCTCCGCCCGGCAAGGCCGCTGAGACTGCCAGAGCCGATGGCGGGCGCAGCGCCGGGTCCGGACTCAGGCAGCGCAGAATCACGCGCTCCACGGTGGGCTCTATATCCTTTACGGTGCTGCTGAGGCTGGCCGGAGCCACACGCTGCTGCAGTTCCATCAACTCCATCAAGGAAGCCGCCTCGAATGCCCGCTTCCCCGTGAACAGTTCGTAAAGCACCAGCCCCAACGCGTAGAGATCGCTCTTAATGGTGACTTCCCGCCCGGCAAGCTGTTCGGGCGACATGTAGGCCGGCGTTCCGCTGCGAACATCGCCCTGCACCTGCTCGCTGAGCCCCGCCAGCCCGAAATCCATGATGATGACCTGGCCGCGGCTGTCGATCATGATGTTGGCAGGTTTCAAATCGCGGTGAAGCACCCCGCGTTCGTGAGCCGCTGCCAGCCCGGCGCACAATTTGCGTGCGGTTTCGAGCGCCTTATCCACGGGCAGCCGGCCGATCCGGCGGAGCAGGGATGCGAGATCTTCCCCGTCCACAAACTCCATCGAGATGTATTGGACGCCTTCGACCTGACCTATGTCATAAACGCGGCATACGTTGGGATGGGTCACCTGCCTTGCGATCCGCACCTCATTGTAGAAACGCGCCAACGCCCTTTCATCGCGGCCCAGTTGTTCGGGCAGAAACTTCAGTGCCACGGCCTGGCCCAGTGTCAGGTCTGTGGCGCGATAGACCTCGCCCATCCCCCCACGTCCCAGCAGTCCCGCCACCCGATACCGGCCGGCCAGCACGGTGCCCGGCAAAAACCGGCCTTCGTCCACCGTGGTAGACGAGGTGAGACGCGGCGCCTCGCTCGCCACTGCGATCAGTTCCGTTTCTACCGAACTGCCGTCCAACGGCGCCGCGCACCATGAACAAAAATTCCCTCCGGAGTTGTCTCGCGCGCAGGAAGGGCATTTCACGATCATAAGATTCGAACCCTTAGTCTATCTGGTATATACGATTCGAACCGGGCGAGCGGTTTGCATCAAGCGCAGCCCATTTTGGCTATGGGCTCTCACAGCGGCGATGCGACAAATCGCTTAAGGTAGACAGTGAAGCGCTCCATTAGATGGGGCACCCGTTTTCATCATCGGACTACTGTGGACGGGGTCTCGTCGAAACCAAACCGCGCCGAAAGGGCGGCGCCTTTCACAATTAGCCACACGGCGAGCGGCACCTCGAACAGAAGCATAGGCAACCACATGGCCGAAGTGATGGGGCCACGTAAGAATCCCGCGGCTTGCAGTGGGAGGCCGATCACTAGCAGGACCGACGCTACGACGCCTAGCCAGGCAAGTGCGACCGGAATCATTCGGCCCCGCAGCAGGAGGTAGGAAAAGAGTGTGCTGCCCACGGCGAAGAAGGTTGCGGTGACGGCTACGTCGCCCCTTAGAAGATATGCGGCAAGCGCGTGCGCCGCTACTGTGTCCGGTGCGTTCACTCCGGTGGCCGTGGCAAGCCAGACTAGTGCCGGTGTCCTCAGTATTGAAAAACCACCGATCACGCCTTCCGTAACACGACAGGTCAGCGCCAGCATCGCGAGATCGGGATCCTGCTCCCGCGTAATTGCGTACAGCGTCACGGCCAGGATCAATGCCGCGAACGCCTGGATGAAGCCCAGGTCTACGACGATGCCGACTTCTATCGGGTGCTGAGCGATCCCCGCGAGTTTGGCTGCCACGCCTTCGCCGCTGGTCGCCCGGCCATACACGATCATACTGGTGATGCCTGCGGCAATGTAGGCGAGGAATGTGAACCCGGCGATTTTACTGTTCGTCGTGCGAGTCATATGAGCCAACGGGAGCGGTACGCTTCCTCTTTCTATCTGCCTTCCGCGACCATGTCAAGCGTTGCGACAGGGCTAGACAAAGAGGTGCTGAAAAAGGCCGCGAGACCACCGCTCCCTGACGGTCGCGGCTCGGTAAGCGCCTGCAAACACGTGAATGCTTTTCTGAGCCTCCCAGAGAGCGGTTACGGCTGTTTGACGTACATGGTGACGGCGCTCTCGGGGCTGGAAGCCGCGCCGGCCGTGATTACCACCGGCACGGGATCGTCGGATGCGATGCCGGCCGGCACTACGACTTCCGCCATGAGCAGTCCTGTCCAGCCGTACGGCACCGCGCCGGAAAACCGCACCTCGGCGGGCTTGCCGCCGATGGTGGCGCTCACCGAAGCGATTGGCCGCGCCAGCGGGGGCATCGCAATACGCCCATCGACACCCGGCGGATCGGTCTGTCCGCCCCCCGTCCAATACAGCGAAACCGCCGAGCCCTCGACTGCGGGGTTGTCCTTCGCGTTCAGCGCGAAGTTGTCGTTGAGAATCAGCCCCGGTCCTTTCGGTGAGCCTTCGATTGTGAAGACGCCCGGCGCAGTCTCGGCACTCTGAATGGTTACCGTTTGCGACGGTGCGCCCTTGTACTCGACGCGGACCGCCACAGAACTCTTGCCAGCCACGTCGAAGGGCACGATGGCGCCGATCTCGCTCGAGTTGACGTAGAGCAACGGCGCCTGCGTGCCGTCGAAGAAGACGCGCACCTGCCCCAGCGTGGTCATCATACGGCCGGCGGAATCGAGCTGCATGCGAGTGGTGTCGGAGAGGTTGACGCCGGTCATGAGAATCGTGATCATTTCGCCGGGCGCGACGGGACCCATGACAGCCGATGCCGCGTTCCGGATGCCCCCGTCTTTGATGGTGACCGCGCCCCCGGAATTGAGTGCGAAGGCCACGTTGTCGGCGTAGGCTTCGCCGAAGCCCGGAGTATCCGGAATGACGAGGCTGATCAGGATCGATCGTGTTCCGGCCGGCACCACGCCCTCCGTGGACCGCTTCTGCAGGCCCGGTTTCCCACCGCGGTTTTCGAGGGTCACCGGGCCCAGCTCCTGACTGGTCCCCAACAGATGGTTCTGCTCACCGAAGAACTCGGCCTTTGCCGTCATGCTGGTTGGCTGTTTCCCCGCGCCGCCCAGCCACGCGGAAAAGGCATAGTTCACTCCGCCGGCGTCGATACGGTCCTTGGCCAAACTCACGTCGAGCCGCTGGTACGAATCGAGGTGATGTCCGCTGCCTGCGCTGTAGAAGAATTGCAGTCCACGGTCCGTGGGGAGCATGCCCTGCGCGAGCAGGTCGCCGGCATAAGCGACTACGCGGAACTGATCCTCCCCGTTCCAGCCGGGCATCATCTTAGCCTGCCCGCCGACGTTCGGCGGAAGCTCGGCGTCCCCATTCACGACGAGGTTGGCGCCGAAGATCGGCTCGATCCGGAGCACCAGGTACAGATTATCCGCGCCCGAGTTGTTGTACTGCCCACTGCGGAGGCTGGGGCCGGCAAGGTCGAGCAGTATGGCGATCTTCCGCGTGTTGGGAAGAACGAACCCGCTGCCGGAACGCGGTTCCAGACCGCTCCCGTCGTCCAACCTGGGGCCGCTCACCTCCAACTCGAGCAACTTGCCGCCCTGCGCATCCAAAAAGGACGCTCTGAGTTTGGGTATTGCGTAGGTGTCGTAACTCCGTAAGAGGCCGCCGAGATAAAACCGAATGCGCCCGGCGTCGATTTCCGTCGCGCCCGCGCTCACATCGATGGTCTGTGTGGCGCTCGACGTGACGCCGTTCGCGCCGCCCAGGAAATAGTTCTTGCCGTGATCCTCGGGAACGAAGTTACTCTTACCGATGGGCATGCCGCCGACATATTGCCCGACCGTGAAGGCCCCGGTCCGAGTCCAGCCCGGCACGTTGGAGATAGTTTCGCTCGTTTTGGCAATGCCCGGCCCGTCTTCGGCGCCAGGATTCACAATCAGGTTGCGGTCCCACACTTGAGCCGAAGCGGAGACATAGCCAAGCAGAAAGATAACAAATATCGAAATGGATCGCGCCATGGTTCCTCCCGTCCAAAAAGCATAGTCGCCTTTCGACGTGGTGGAAACAACCATCGCACAGGTGCACGAGGCGATGAAAGCCGGTCGGCTGACCTGCCGC
>PSRJ01000386.1 GCA_003175985.1 Terriglobia bacterium | reverse complement strand
CCCGCTGCCGAACACGCGGGGCCGGCGATGCAAGCTCCTCCGAGCGATCTGCCCCGTCCGGCGGCCCGGCCCTCGGCGCCGATTCTGCCACCGTTGATGTCACCCCAACAGCAACCTTCCTGGAAGCAGGATGTCCGGCCGGAGACCCCGGCTGCTGGTGAGCCGAAGGCCGGCACTACTCCCGAAGAGGAGAAACAGTAGCCATGATGATGCCGAAGAAGGTCAAGTACCGGAAGCAGCAGCGCGGGCGCATGGCCGGCAAGGCGTGGCGCGGCTCGGATATTTCTTTCGGAGACTTCGGACTGAAGGCGCTGGAATGCGCCTGGATTACGGATCGCCAGATCGAAGCGGCCCGCGTCGCCATGACTCGCTCCATCAAGCGCGGCGGCAAGGTGTGGATCCGCCTGTTTCCGGACAAGCCGATCACCAAGAAGCCGGCCGAAACCCGTATGGGAAAAGGCAAGGGCGCGCCGGAACAGTGGGTGGCTGTGATCCGTCCGGGTAAAGTTCTGTTCGAAATGGAGGGCGTGGACCGGAGCACGGCGGAATCGGCAATGCGCCTGGCGGCTCATAAGCTTCCGATCAGGACCAAGTTCGTGAGCCGGGAAGACGTAGGGTAAGGGATTATGAAGGCCGACAAAATTCGCGGGCAAGACGAGGACGAGCTGCGGCGGCAACTGCAGGAAATGGACGAGCAGCTTTTCCGGTTCCAGTTCCAAAGATCCATGGGACAAATGGACGGGTTGAAGAAGGCGCGCGCCATGCGCAAGGATCGCGCCCGGATCTATACGGTTCTGCGCGAACGCGCGCTGGAGAAAAAGTAATGGCGGAACAACAGGCCGCGCAGGGGCTGAAGAACGAGAAGGTCGGCGAAGTCGTTTCCACCAAGATGGAAAAGACCATCGTGGTGGTCGTGAGCCGGCGGGTGCCCCACCCGCTGTACAAGCGGATTATCGGCAAGCGCAAGAAGTTTTACGCCCACGACGAAGCCGGAACGGCTAACGTGGGCGACGTGGTTCGGATTATCGAATGCCGGCCGCTGAGCAAGCTGAAGCGCTGGCGGCTGGTCGAGGTAGTGCGGCGGGCCGCGCAGGTAGCGGCGCAGCCGAGCGAGCTGGATGTGAAGGCATGAGCGGTCAGCAGGCTGAACGTTAGGAGCTATTTATGATCGGAATGCGAACCATCCTGGAGGTTGCCGATAATTCGGGCGCGAGAAAGCTGTCCTGCATTCTGCCGCGCGGCGGCGATCTCGGGTTGCGGGCGGGGCTGGGCGATGTGATCACCGCCAGCGTGAAAGAGGCGGCTCCGGATTCGGCTATCAAGAAGGGTAAAGTGGTGCGCTGCGTGATCGTGCGCATGCGCAAGGAGACGCGGCGCAAGGACGGGACTTACATCCGATTTGACTCCAATGCCGCCGTGCTCATTAATGACGTGGGAGAACCGGTTGGGACCCGCGTGTTCGGGCCGGTAGCCAGGGAACTGCGCGACAAGCGCTTCATGAAGATCGTTTCCCTGGCGCCTGAGGTAATTTAATGGCAGTCGCACAGAAACGGCCGGCGCCGCCGGCGCGCATTGAACTGAAGAAGGAAGACACGGTAAAGGTGATCTCGGGCCGTGACAAGGGAAAGACCGGACGCGTCCTGCGGGTGGATCACGAGCTTGGCCGGATTCTGGTGGAACATGTCTCGATGGTCAAGCGGCACACACGGCCGAACCCTGGCCGCCAGATCAAAGGCGGCATCGCCGAGCGGGAGAGCCCGATCGCGGTTTCCAATGTTCTGATCGTATGTCCCGGCTGCAATAAGGCGGTGCGGATCGCGCACCATGTCGATCAGGTCGCCGGCGGACGCACCCGGCGCACCCGGGTTTGCCGCAAATGCGGAGCGACGCTCGACAAGAAGTGAAGAGGAACCGATGGCCGCACGATTGAGAGAGCATTATCAAAAAAAGGTCGTACCGACGCTGACCAAGGAATTCGGTTACAAGAACGTGATGGCCGTGCCGAAGATCGAAAAGATTTCGATTAACATCGGCTTGGGCGAGGCGACACAAAACTCCAAGCTGATGGATGGCGCGGTCAACGAATTGGGACAGATTGCCGGGCAGAAGCCGGTGGTCACCAAGGCGACCAAGTCGATTGCCCAGTTCAAACTGCGCGAAGGCCAATCCATCGGGTGCATGGTGACCTTGCGGGGCGACCGGATGTACGAGTTTTTCGACCGGCTGGTGAACGTGGCTCTGCCGCGCGTGCGCGATTTTCGCGGCGTTTCCACCAAGTCGTTCGATGGGCGCGGCAATTATACGCTTGGGGTGAAGGACCAGTTGATCTTCCCGGAGATCGACTACGCCAAGGTGGAAAAGACCAAAGGCATGAACATATCGATCACGACCACGGCCCGGACCGATGCCGAAGGCCTGGCGCTGTTGCGGCACATGGGGATGCCGTTCCGCCAATAAGGAGCACAATGGCCACTACCGCCAAAATCGCGAAGGACCTGAAGCTGGAAAAGGCTCAGAGAGAGAAGAAACCCAAGCTGCAATGCAAACATCGGAACCGCTGCTGGCGATGCGGTCGCCCACGCGGCTTTTTGCGCAAGTTCGGTGTTTGCCGCTTGTGCTTCCGTCAGCTCGCGCTCAACGGCGAGATTCCGGGCGTCATCAAGGCGAGTTGGTAACCAAGGAGTTTTATGACCACAGATCCCATTGCCGACATGCTGACGCGCGTGCGCAACGCGATCCAGGCGCGCCATCCCAAGGTGGACGTGCCCGCTTCCAAGCTCAAGACCGAAATTGCGCGCATCCTCAAGGAAGAAGGCTACATTGCGAATTACAAAGTAGCTGAAGAGGGCGCCAAGAAGACCATCAAGATTTATCTGAAGTACAGCACGGACAACTCGCCTGTCATTTCGGCCATCGAGCGTGTTTCGCGCCCGGGCTGCCGCGTCTACGTGGGCCAGACCGATATCCCGCGCGTGCTCGGAGGCATGGGGATCAACATTCTGACCACGGCCAGAGGCGTCATGACGGGGCGCGATGCGCACAAGGAGCACATCGGCGGCGAGATTCTGTGCCGCGTTTGGTGAAAACTTATGTCTAGAATTGGCAAAAAACCGATTCCGCTGCCCACCGGCGTGAAGATTCAGATCGGCAAGCAGCTCGAAGTTACCGGTCCCAAGGGCACGCTGAGGGTCCCGATTCCGCAAGGTATTAGCTTGCGGCAGTCGGATGGCAGGCTGGAAGTGGAACGCTCCTCGGACCAGCACGCTGCTCTGCACGGACTAACGCGCGCGCTGGCAGCCAACGCGGTACAGGGCGTTTCAGGCGGCTTCACGCGGGAGCTGGATATCGTGGGCATCGGCTACCGCGCCGATGTCAAGGGGAAGGTCGCGATCTTCACTCTGGGCTATTCCCATCCGATTGAGTTTCTGCTTCCCGACGGCGTCGATATGAAAATCGACAAGCAGACGCACCTGGTATTGACCGGGCATGACCGGCAGTTGCTGGGGCAGGTGGCGGCCAATATCCGCGCGCTTCGCAAGCCGGACCCTTACAAAAACAAGGGCATCCGCTACACCGGTGAAGTTTTGCGCAAGAAGGTCGGCAAGACCGGGGCTGGTGGCAAATGATTCATAAAATCGAAAAAAAGGAAATCCGCAGCCGCATTCATAAGCGCATCCGCCGTAAACTGCAGGGCACGGCAGAGCGGCCCCGCCTGGCGGTGTTCCGCAGCATCGCTCACATTTACGCTCAAGTCATCGATGATTCGGCCGGCAAGACTATCGTATCGGCCTCTTCGGTGGATAAGGCAATCAAGACCAACGGCGGAAATCTGGCTGCGGCCAAAGCGATCGGCAAGACCGTGGCGGAGCGCGCCAGGGAAAAAGGCATTCAGCGGGTGGTATTCGATCGCGGAGGATATCAGTATCATGGCCGCGTGAAGGCGCTGGCCGAAGCGGCGCGCGCGGCAGGACTGGAGTTTTGATGGCTATCGTAAAACGGATCGATCCGGGCAATCTCAACCTCAAGGAACAGGTGGTTGCGATCAACCGCGTGACGAAGGTCGTGAAGGGCGGCAAGAACCTGAGCTTTTCGGCCCTCGTGGTGATCGGCGATCCTTCCGCCAAGGTAGTGGGTTGGGGCGTCGGCAAGGCCAAAGAAGTGCCCTCGGCGATTCGGAAAGGAATCGAATCCGCCAAGAAGAATCTGCGGCGGATTAACGTCCTCGAGACCACCATTCCACACCAGGTGCTGGGCGAATTCGCCAGCTCCCAGGTGCTGCTCAAACCCGCTCCGGAAGGAACCGGCGTAATCGCCGGAGGGGCCGTCCGCGCCGTAATCTCGGCCTGCGGGATTCCCAATGTGCTGACCAAGTCGATTGGGCGCCGCAATCCGCACAACGTGGTGAAGGCCACCATCGTGGCGTTGGAATCGCTGCGGGAACGGAACGCGGTGGCCGAAATGCGCGGCCTGGCAGTGGAGAAATTGTGATGGCGGACACGATCAAGATCAAACTGGTGCATAGCCCGATCTGCACGCCGGAAAAGCACAAGCGGATCGTCAAGGGTCTGGGTCTGCGGAAGCTGAACCAGGTGGTGGAGCGCCCCGATACACCCGTGTTCCGCGGTATGGTGAAGAAGATCCCGCACTTATTGGAGATTGTGCAATGAATCTCAGCGGCTTGAGACCGCCCGCCGGGCAAAGGAAATCGCGCAAGCGCATCGGGCGCGGCATGGGCTCCGGACACGGAAAGACAGCGACGCGCGGCAGCAAGGGGCAGCACGCCGGAACCGGTTTCAGTCTGATGCGCGGTTTCGAAGGCGGCCAGATGCCGCTGCACCGCCGCCTGCCCAAGCGCGGTTTCACTAACATTTTCAAGAAGCGATACGCTATCGTGAACCTGGGGCGCCTGGAAAAATTGGATGGCGATACCTTTACGGTCGATCGTCTTCAGGAGCTTGGCGTTATCAAGAAACCGGGCGATGGGCTCAAGATCCTGGGAACCGGGCAATTGACACGGAAAATAACGGTGGAAGCTCACCAGTTTTCGAAATCGGCTCTGGAGAAGATCCAGAAAGCCGGAGGCACAGCACAGGTGATCGGCGCTGCTGAGAAGTAGCGCCGGGAATCGTAGGGACCTATGGGGAAGTTACTGGAAGCGTTCGCGAATATATTTCGCGTTCCCGATCTTCGCAAGCGGCTCCTGTTCACGCTGGGGCTACTGGCCGTCTACCGGCTCGGCGGTCACATACCAACGCCCGGAATCAACATCCAGCGCTGGGAAGAGTTCTTCACGTCCGCCTCGGGATCGATTTTCGGATTCTTCGACCTGTTTGCGGGCGGCAATATCCGCCGGCTGACGATTTTCGCGCTGGGCATTATGCCCTACATCACTGCCTCGATCATTTTACAGTTGCTGACGGTGGTGGTTCCGACGCTCGAAAAGCTGCAGAAGGAAGGCGAACTGGGCCGGCGCAAGATTACCCAATGGACGCGCTATCTGACCATCATCCTTTCGATTCTGCAGTCGTTCGGCATCGCGCAGGGCCTGCAATCGATGCAACAGGGGATCGTGATCAATCCCGGTTTCGGCTTCGTGCTGCTGACCATCATTTCGCTTACCACCGGCACGGCGTTCATCATGTGGCTGGGCGAACAGATCAGCGAGCGCGGCGTCGGCAACGGCATGTCGCTCATCATTTTTACGGGGATCGTCGTCGGGCTGCCCAACGCCATCAGCAACATTTACAACAACACGTTCGTGACGCACGAGTGGAGCGCGCTGACGTTGATCGTGCTGCTGGTGATGATGGTGGCGGTGGTGGCGTTCATCGTCCTGGTGGAGCGGGGCGAGCGGCGCATACCGGTCCAATACGCCAAGCGCGTGGTTGGCAGGCGTGTTATGGGGGGCCAGTCCACGCATATGCCGCTCAAGGTGAACGCGGGCGGCGTCATCCCCGTGATTTTCGCATCTTCAATTCTGGCGTTCCCCGCAACCCTGGCGCAGCTTCCGGCGATCAAGAACATCGCCTGGCTGTCCAATACTTTGCGGTCGATCCAGCACGGCGAGCCGCTGTATTACGTGCTCTTTGTGGCCGGGATCATCTTCTTCTGCTTTTTCTACGTATCGATCATCTTCAACCCTAATGAAGCCGCGGACAATATGCGGAAGTATGGCGGCTTTATTCCGGGCATCCGGCCGGGACGTAATACGGCCGATTACATGAACGCCATCCTGACCAAGATCACAGTGGTGGGCGGCATCTATCTCTCGATTTTGTGCCTGATCCCCGACATCATGATCTCGGGCATCAAGTTGAATCACTTGGCCCTAGTGGGCAATTGGATGGACCGGGTAGTGCCACGTTTCCTGCTGGAAGGCCTGAACGTCCAGTTCTATTTCGGCGGGACGTCGCTGCTGATCGTGGTTGGCGTGGCCATGGATACCATCAACCAGATCGAAGCGCAGCTCATTATGCGGCACTATGAAGGGTTTACGCCCCGCAGCGGGCGAATTCGCGGGCGGAGGAGTTCCTTCTAATCTCCTGTGACCGCAATCGTCCTATTCGGCTCCCCAGGTTCGGGAAAAGGTACGCAGGCCAAGATGCTGCAGCAGTGCCTGGGGGTCCCGCACATCTCCACGGGGGACATGCTGCGCGAGCGCATCCGGAAGGGCGCGGAGGCAGGCAGCGATGTAGCCGCCACGATGCACGCCGGGGCGCTGGTTTCCGATGCCGTAGTCAACAAAATGGTGGAGGAACGGCTCCGCCAGCCGGACGCGGCCAACGGGTTTATTCTGGACGGATATCCGCGCACCATCGACCAGGCCGAGCACCTGTGCCGGTGGTTCGATCAGGGTGGGATTCATGAGGTGGTGATTCACCTCGCGGTTGATTACAATGTAATTATTGCCCGTTTGACCGGCCGGCGGCAGTGTCCTCACTGCGGCACCTTGTATAACATCGTTTCGCACCCTCCGAAGCAGGACGAGTTATGCGACTTGGATGGCCATCGGTTGGCGATTCGGGACGATGACCGGGAAGAAGTGATTCGCGGGCGTTTGGACGCCTATGGGCGCCAGACGCGGCCGGTGCTGGAGTTTTTCCGCTCGGCCGGCCGCGAGGTGCATGAGATTGAGGCCGAGAATCATCCGCCGGAGAAGATTGCTCAGAAGATTTGCCAGACGCTGGAGTCGCATGATCGTACGGAAAACCGCCGCTGAGCTGGAAAAAATGCGGTCGAGTGGCCTGCTCGTCTGGCAGATCCTGCAAAAATTGCGGGAGATGGTAGCCGAAGGGGTAAGCACCATGGACCTGGAGATGGCCGCCGAAAAAATGATGAGGGAAGCCGGCGCTTTTCCCGCATTTAAGGGATATTACGTTCCCGCTGCCGGTGAGGCTTATAAGTTTGTGCTGTGCACTTCGGTGAACAGCGAAATTGTCCATGGTATGCCGAACCCCAAGCGGATGCTCAAAAAGGGCGACATCGTTTCGATCGATACCGGAGTGAAGTTGAATGGGTATTACGGCGACTCGGCTCTGACCGTGCCGGTGGGCGAAATCAGCGAGGAGACCAGGAAACTGCTGCAGGTGACGCAGGATTCCCTAGAGCTGGCGATCGAACGGGTGCGCTCGGGAAATCGCCTGTTCGATGTTTGCGGCGCGGTGGAAGACCACGTGAAATCCAACGGTTTTTCGATCGTGCGCGAGTACGTAGGCCACGGGATCGGGACGCAGCTCCACGAGGAGCCGCAGGTTCCTAATTACGTGGACCGGAAAAACGAGAACCCGCGGTTAAAGCCGGGCATGGTACTGGCAGTCGAGCCAATGGTGAATGCCGGCGGGCCGGAAGCCGTGGTGTTGAAGGACAAGTGGACGGCGGTCACGAAAGACGGCTCCTATTCGGCGCACTTCGAGCATTGTATTGCCGTCACCGACAACGGACCGTGGGTATTGACGCGGCCATGAGTTCCGGCGCTAACGTTGAGGCCACGGTGGTCGAAGAGCGGCCGAATGCGGTTTACGAGCTTCGGTCGGAGAAGGGACACAGGGTTTTGGCTTCCCTCGCGGGTAATGCGGACAGGAATTTTGTGAAGCTGGCGCCCGGAGACCGGGTTGAAGTCGAGCTGAGCCCGCAGGATCCGACGCGGGGCAAAGTCAGGCGGAAGATATGAAAGTTCGAGCATCAGTGAAGAAGATTTGCGATAAGTGCAAGGTGATCCATCGCGAGGGCGTGGTGCGGGTCATCTGTGTAAACCCCAAGCACAAACAGAGACAGGGTTAACGAGGAGAAAGCCATGGCACGTATTGCCGGTGTGGATCTGCCGTCTGCGAAGAGGGCTGAAGTAGGGCTGACGTACATTTACGGCGTTGGCCGTACACGCTCCCGCTCGCTGCTCTACCGGGCGAACATCGATTTCGACAAAAGGGTGGGCGATCTGACTGAGGATGAAGTCAATCGCGTCCGCCAGATTCTGGAGGAGGAAGGGGCGGTAGAGGGCGACCTTCGCAAGGAAGTCTCGATGAATATCAAGAGGCACATCGAGATGGGATCGTACCGCGGGCTGCGGCATCGGCGCGGCCTTCCGGTGCGCGGCCAACGCTCACATACCAACGCCCGCACGCGCAAGGGCCCGCGCCGCGGAACGATTGCCAATAAGAAGAAGGCCTCGGCGAAAACATAGCAGGGAATTATGGCGAAAGCACCCGCAAAAACAGGCAAGAAGAAAAGTTTCAAGAAAAAGGAAAAGCGCGTCGTGCACTCGGGCATCGTGCACATTCAGGCCACGTTCAACAACACGATCGTGACCATTGCAGACCAGGAAGGCAATGTAATCGCGTGGTCGAGCGCGGGTTCGCTGGGATTCCGCGGGTCGCGCAAGGGCACGCCGTTCGCCGCGCAGCAGGCTTCTCTGACGGCCGCCAACAAGGCATCGGAAAGCGGTCTGCGTACGGTGGAGGTTCGGGTGAGCGGTCCGGGGTCGGGCCGGGAATCGGCAGTTCGGGCGCTTTCCACCGCTGGTATTGAAGTGCGCTCGATCAAGGATTCGACGCCCATTCCGCATAACGGGTGCAGGCCGCCCAAAAAGCGGAGGGTTTAAACTGGCGTCGGCCGTCAGCGATCTGCCCAGAGCCGAAAGCTGATGGCTGAAAGCTGTTGGAAGCGGGAGGAAGGCCGGCCAAGGCTGTAAACCGCACCTGAAATGGAAAGGTAAGGAGTAGACATTGGCACGATACATCGGCCCGGTCTGCCGGCAATGCCGGCGCGAGGGCATGAAACTCTATCTCAAAGGCGAGCGCTGCCACAGCGAAAAGTGCGCCATTGAAAAACGCAACTTCGTTCCCGGGCAGCATGGAAAAGACCGCAAAGCGAAACTGGTCGGCTACGGGCTTCAGCTTCGTGAGAAGCAGAAGGTACGCCGTATTTACGGAATTCTCGAGACCCAGTTCCGCAACACCTTCGAAAAAGCTGCCCTGGCAAAGGGCATCACCGGCGAGAACCTGATGTCCGGCCTCGAACGCCGCCTCGACAACGTGATTTACCGCATGGGCTTCGGGACCAGCCGCGCCCAGGCCCGGCAGGTAGTCCGGCACGGACATATCCAGGTGAACGGCCGCAAAGTCAATATCCCCTCTTTCGTGGTGAAGCCGGGAGACGAAGTGGCGGTTCGCGAAAGCAGCCGGAACAATCCCACCATCCTGGCCGCGCGCGATGCGACGGCCCACGCCCCGGCTCCAAACTGGATCGACGTCGACCGCGAAGGCCTGAAGGGCCGCGTGCAGGGCGTGCCGAAGCGCGATGAGCTTGTGCAAATCCAATTGAACGAGCAGCTCATCGTAGAACTGTATTCGAAGTAGGAAAGCTCTCAGCATCAGCGCTCAGCAATCAGCTTCACCGGCTGATCGCTGAAAGCTGATGGCTGCAAGCTAGAAAGGTTTCTATGTTTAAAGGATTCCAAAAACCCAAGAGATTGGTTGCCAATACCGAGACGTTGACGGACCGGTATGGCATGTTCACCGCACAACCGTTTCAACGCGGATTCGGCACTACCATCGGGAACGGCCTGCGCCGCGTTCTGCTCAGCTCGATCGAGGGCGCGGCCATCACCGCCGTGCGCATCGAAGGAGTGGAGCACGAATTCAGCCCCATCCCCGGAGTGGTCGAGGATGCCACGGACATCATCCTCAACCTGAAACAGATACCCTTCAAGCTGATGGGCGAGGGCATCAAGACCGTGCGCCTTTCCGTAGATCATCCCGGCGACGTGCGCAGCGGCCAGATCGAAACCGATCCGGATGTGGAAGTGCTCGACCGCGATGTTCACATCGCCACCGTGAGCGAAGGCGGCAAGCTGCATGTCGAAATGCGCTTGAAAACCGGCCGCGGATACGTGAGCGCCGACAAGAACTTCGACGAAGACCTGGCGCTCGGCTATATCCCGATCGATTCCGTGCACTCGCCGGTGCGCAAAGTCAATTTCCAGGTGGAAGCGGCTCGTTTGGGGCAGATGACCGATTACGATAAGCTCACGCTCGAGGTCTGGACGAACGGCGCGGTTTCGCCGCAGGATTCGATCGGCTACGCCGCCAAGCTGCTCAAAGACCACATGTCGATTTTCATCAACTTCGAGGAAGTTCCGGAAACGTCCGAGGAGGTTTCCGAGCGCGGTCTCGACAAGATGAACGAAGTGCTGAATCGTTCGGTCGAAGAGCTGGAGCTGAGTGTCCGCTCCTACAACTGCCTGAAGAACGCCAACATACAGACGATCGGCGAGCTGGTGCAAAAGACCGAAGCCGAGATGCTCCGGACCAAGAATTTCGGGCGCAAGTCGCTGAACGAGATCAAGGAAATTCTGGCCAATATGGGGCTTTCGCTGGGAATGCGGATCGACGCGCATGGCCGCCTGGTGGCGCCGCCTCCTTCCGCGGCTGGGATGGTGCCGGATTTAGGACCGGACGAAGAAGGCCAGGAGATCGCGGAGTAGGCCATGAGACACAAGGTAGGCGGATTCAAACTCAAGCGGCCGGTGGATAGCCGCAATGCCCTGCTCCGCAATTTGGCGACGAGCGTGATCCAGGAAGAGCGTGTCATCACCACCGTTCCCAAAGCCAAGGCGGTGCGGCCGCTGGTGGAAAAAATGATCACCCTGGGCAAGGCCGACACCCTGCACGCGCGGCGCCAGGCAGCCGCCGTTTTGCGTACACCGGCCGCGGTAAAGAAACTGTTCGATACGCTGGGAACACGATTCGGGCAGCGCAGCGGCGGGTATACTCGCATCACCCGCCTCGGACCCCGCAAGGGCGATGG
>PSRJ01000177.1 GCA_003175985.1 Terriglobia bacterium | reverse complement strand
AGGGAGTCCACGTATGCGATGGCTTTCCTGAGCACCGATCTCCCTCCGATCGGCACCGCTTTGTTGAACACCTTCAGGCTGGTAATCACTACCGGCGGCACGTAAGCATCGTCCCGGATGTTTTCGGGAAAGAACGCATTGAGCCCGTTGCTGCCGCCAAAAAACATCTCCCCGTCCGCGCTTTGCGCACAGGCGCCTGGGCTGAACTCATCGGCCTGCAGGCCATCAGACACATCGTAGTTTCTGAAGGTCTCGGTTCGAGGATCGAACCGCGATATCCCGTGCTTGGTGCTGAGCCAGAGCCGGCCGGCCTTGTCTTCCAGAATTCCCATAATCCCGCTGCTGGGCAGGCCTTGCGTTTCCGTGTAACGGGTGGAGGTTCCGCCTTGACGGTCGTAAAGATAGAGTCCGTCCCAGGCCCCTACCCACAATCTCCCGACCCTGTCTTCGTGAATGGCGGTGATGCCGCCGCCGTTCAGCTTGTGGGGATCGCGGGAGTTGGGCGCGTTTGTCAGCAGAGTTCCCGTCTTGTCGTCGAAACGGATCAACGCGCCGCCTGTCGTCCCCAACCACATCGTGCCGGAACGGTCTTGAGCAATGCCGGAGACGCTGCTCCCGTTCCAGGTCGGGTTTTTGGGATCAGGACTGTAATTGATAAATTGCTCTGCCGCTGGATCGAGCCGGCTTAGACCGTATAGTTGGCCCACCCATATCCGGCGGCTTCGATCTCCATACACTTGGTAAACCTTGTCGGATATCAGACTGTTACGACCCTGGGGCTTAGGCCCGTAATGTTTGACCTGCCCGGTGCGTTCATCGAACCGGTCAAGACCAGCGCCCCAGCCTCCCAACCATAGATAGCCGCGGGGGTCTTTGTAAATCCCAGAAACGTTCATGCCTGGGCTGAGTGTATTCTTGTTTTCCGGGCCGGCAACATAGTGAGTGACTTCTCCGGTCTTTCGATCCAACCTATCCAGCGCGCGGGGAACGAAGCCTACCCACAGAACATGGTTGGGCTCCTCATAAATCGCTGTCACCTTGCCGGCTGAGAGACTGTTGGGGCTGCTGGGCAAATGCCGATAAAGCCCAAACTGCTCTTGCTGCAAATTGAGGAGATTCAGCCCGCTCCCCGTTCCCGCCCACAACACGCCGCCCTTATCCTGATAGAGTGCGACCACCGTGTTATCGTCGAGGCTGCTCGGATTGGTTTCGTCGTGTTGAAACCGCTCCGTAAAACGTTCTGTGCGCCGGTCAAAGTGATAAAGACCCTGGCTCGATGACACCCAGAATCCATTTTTCCCGTCTGGCAGAAGGTTACTACTGGCCACACCGACCGCGCCGGCGCCAAATGGATAGTTCGTAAGTCGCTCGGCCCGGCGGTCGTATTTAACCAGCCCTACTACCGGGGACCATGCCAGCATCCATAGATTCCCGGCTTCGTCCTCGTATACGTAATCTGCAGCCAGCTGATTTTTAGTGGTTGTGGGAGGGCGGGCAATCTCGCCTGTTTCTGGATTCACATGGAATAGACCACGCTCGCCGGCAAACCAGATATCCCCTTGCCTTCCCGCGAGCAATTTAGTGATCCTCCCAACAAACCGGCCATCGTGGTCATTGCGATAATGAGTAAATTTTCCGGTCGTGGGTTCAAACTTGTCGAGGCCGCTGTCTACGGTTCCAAACCACAGATACCCGCGGCTGTCGCGAGCAATCGTCTCCACCGAATCGCCGCTGATGCTGTTGATGTTGTTGGGGTCGTGACGGTAGCGGAGAAAACGTTCCGTTGTGGGATCAAACTTGTTAACCCCGCCAAAATCCGTGGCAATCCACAAATAGCCCTGGTCATCTTCCATCAGATCCAAAATAAAGTTTGAGCTTAAGCTCGAAGGGTCGCTGGGGTTATGTTTGTAAACAACGAAAGTATTGCCGTCATATCGATTGAGGCCGTCCCGCGTGGCAAACCACATGAATCCCCGCCGGTCCTGCAAAATTTCAGTAGTACTGCTTTGAGACAAGCCATCGTTCGTTGTGAGATGCGTGAACTTGAGGTCCCGCGCCATGGCGGGGATCATGCACACATACAGAATCCCGCTAGCAACGCGTGTCATCGCCAGCTCTCCTTGGCACGTTCCGGGATCATTCAATTCTCTCCCGGATACTTCGGAAGCGTGAAGTGGAAGCTTGTCCCCGGGCCTTCATTCGCTGTGGCCCATAACCGCCCGCCGTGATTCTCAACGATGGAACGGCTGATCGACAGTCCCATCCCCATGCCGCCGGTTTTCGTCGTATAGAAGGCATCAAAGATCCGGCCCATCGTGTTCGGATCCAAACCCGCCCCCGCGTCTTGCACCGTTACCTGCACTTCGCCGGGGACCACATTCCGGGCCACGATCGTCAACTGCCGGGCGCGGTCTCGTACAGTGCTCATCGCTTCCATTGCATTCATGATCAGGTTGAGCAGCACCTGTTGCAACTGCACCCGGTCGCCGGAAACTGGGGAAAGGTCATCCGCAAACTGCGTTCGGATGACCATGCTGTTTTTCCTCGCCTCATCCCCGACAATAGCCAGAACTTCCCCGATCGTTTCGTTCAGATCCAGCTTTTCTCTCGGAGGCGAACTCCTTTTGGTCAAGGCGCGGATGCGCGCGATGACGTCGCCGGCCCGCTTCCCGTCGCGAACGATATCATGCAGAGCTTCCCGGACTTCCTCCACGTTCGGCGTATCCCCGGTCAACCACCGCAGACTGGCGCTGCCGTTACTCACGATGCCCGCGAGCGGCTGGTTGACTTCGTGCGCGATCGACGCCGCCAGTTCCCCCATCATACTCACCCGGTTGATGTGCGCCAGGTCGGCTTCCAACTGCCGGAGCCGCTCGCGCTCCTCCTCCACGCGCTTGCGATCTTCAATGTCGGTGAGACTCCCGTACCACCTGAGAATTTTCCCGTGCTGATCGCGCAGTGGCACGCCGCGAGCCAGAAACCAACGATATTCCCCGTTGGCTGAGCGTCGAAAGCGCCCTTCGGCTTCCAACGGCTTGCCACTGGCCAGGGACGCGCGCCACAACTCCGAGTACGCCACACGATCGTCGGGGTGAATCGCAGCCGTCCAGCCGCCACCTGCCGTTTGCTCCGCGGATAAACCGGTATATTCCGCCCAACGCCTGTTTACGAATTCGTTGGATCCGTCGGGACGAGCAGTCCAGGCCATTGCCGGAATGGTTTCGATCACGTCCCGAAGCTGCTTCGATTCCCTTTCCAGTTGCCGGACACGGAATTGATACCCGGCCCACAGCAGTCCCATGGCGGCGGCCGCAAGCAAGGCTCGAAACCAAACCGTCTGGTAGTAAGCCGGAGCAATCGTGAACTCGGTCGCATCGCCCGTTTCGTTCCAAACTCCGCTATCATTGCTTGCGGTCACCCGAAACCGGTAATTGCCGGGAGCCAAGTTGGAATACTGCACCTCGCGGTGGTTTACGACCTCCCTCAAGTCCGGATCCTGCCCCTCCAGTTGGAAGCGGAACCGAACCTTGTCCGGTGCTGTCAGGCTCAGCGCCGTGTATTCGATGACCAGGTTCCGGACGTGCGGAGGCAGCCGCAAACTCTGCGTGCTGCTGTACGTTCTGCCATCGGCCGCGATCCGTTCGATGTGCACCGGCGGTGGGAGCGTGTTGATCCCAACGCGTGAAGGATCGATGACGCTCACCGTCTCTCCGTTCAGAAACCAGATTTTCCCATCGGACGCCTTCGTGACTCCCGGCCGGAACCCCTTAAGAGTCGCCACCGGCCGAATTCCATCCGCCGTGTCGAACGTCGTCACCCGGACCATCCGCTTCGAGTCGGTCTCCCAGGCATCCAACTCGTCTCGCGCGATCCGCAAAAGCCCGCACCGCGTGTATAGCCAGTACGAAGATCGGTCGTCCTGGATGATCCAGTGAACGGCGTCGCAGGGTAACCCGTTGGCGGTGGTCAGCGTGGCCACCCGCCCGTTCTGGATTCGGCTGAGACCATTTTCGGCTGCCGCCCACAGCGATCCGTCCCGATCGCCCGCAAGCTCCAGGAGCCTGCCAGTGCGCCCGCGGCTGTCGTGTAAGGGCAAATTCCGGATTTGGCCGGCCCGAAAATACGCCATCCCGCCGTTGAATAGTCCCGTCCGGACCCCGCCGTCCAGGTCGGGCGCAAGCCCGGTTCCCGGCCCGCCGCCCAGGTTCTTCCAAGGCGCCTGCTCCACGATTTTGCCGCCCACCAGGTGCACCAGGCCATAATCGGCGGCCGTTACCCACATGCTCAGCCACAGGCCGCCGTGGTGATCGCTTGCGATCGCATGTACAATCCCCGCAGGAACCGCCGGCACTGCCGTAAACCTGCCGTTTTCGAATACCGCCAGGCCGCGAAAGCCGGAAACCCAAACACGGCCCCTCTCGTCCTCGAACAGCGATTGAATCGAGTCGTCCGGCAGGCCGGGATCGCTGCGCGTCCGGTAGATCCTCATCCGCCCGTCCTTCCACCGGTTGAGTCCATCCGCCGTACCGATCCAGATACTCCCGTCGCGCTGCCAGGATCGAGGTGGTGCTGGCGCTCGACAGTCCGGCGTTCACCGAAAGCGACCCCACCGGCGACTCCCGAAACTGGTCCAGACCCTTCGGTGTGGCAACCCAGATCGTCCCTTCCCGGTCTTCGAACAGCGCGACCACCAGATCGTCTGTCAGTCCGTCCACCTGGGTAAATAGGAAGGTCTTTCCCTCCTGCGAGTGCACGATCCCGTGCGCCTGCGTGCCGATCCAGAGCCCGCCGCGCCGGTCCCGCAGAAGAGTTCGGGCAGTCAGCGGCGATGGTGCACCCTGGACGGGGTAATTCACGAATTTTCCGCCCGCTAGTTGATAAACGCCGTCAGCGGCCAACATCGCGCCTGCCCCACCGTCGCCCTTCGTGAATGCCTGGGAGTTCGGGACTGGTATCCCCAGCACGCGCGTGGGTGTGCCGGGATTCCATCGCCATTCCCCGGTCGCCGCTCCTACCCACAGGCTGCCGTCGGCGTCTTCATAGAGCGAGGACACCGCGGCGCCGAGACTCCCGTCCTCGCCATAGCATTGAGTCGTACGGCCCCGAATCGCGCAGAGTTTTCCCGTCGGACTTCCAAACCCGCCCGCCCACACCGTTCCATCCCGCCCTTCGACCAGCGCTAGAATCGTTTGGTGCGCGAGCGCGGGATATTCCGTCAGCCGGCCATTCTTCCAACTCGCCAGCCCGTCCAGAGTCCCAATCCACAGAGTTCCGTCCCGCGCCGCCAGGAGGCTCCCCACTGAACTGCTCGGCAGGTCCGGTCCGGGCGGAAGCGCCAGCGGCTCCGTGCGAACCCCGTCGAAGCGGACCACCCCGGATTGCGTGCCCAGCCACAAGTACCCGTCACGGCTCTGCGCGATCGCGTAGACCGCCCCGTTCAAAAATCCGTTGCGAAAGGTCCATGCCGTGTGGGTGTATTGGCTGACATCCAGCGTTCGGTCTACGGCCAGAGCCGGAAAAGCCCACAGCAACCCCGCGAGAGCGCCAGCCGCGTGGCGCAGGTGCTTTAGGATGCCCCTTCCACCCGTCACCTGAGACTGCCGCATATTGCGCATGTTCTGCAAGCACTGCCGTCAGAACCGAAGGGATTAGCAAACCAACTGCCGAAACGACGATGCCCCGATCTCGTCACAAGGGAGCACAACCGTCGGCACGCGCCGAAGGAACTGCCGAACTTCGGCATCTGCCGAACCGTGCCGCCGCGGTAACGCCGGCGATCTTGTCGCCGGTGCATTCGCATGCCACGTCACGCAACTCCCGTCACACCGCAGCGCCGCGCGCTTGGTTTTCCCGCTGGTCTCTCGGAAGGGTGAAGTGGAAGCTGGTCCCGGGCCCCGCATTCGCCTCCGCCCACAGCCGCCCGCCATGACTCTGCACAATCGACCGGCAGATTGAGAGTCCCATCCCCATCCCGCCGGGCTTGGTTGTGTAGAACGCCTCGAAAACCCGCGCCATCGTCTGCGCATCCATGCCCGTCCCGGAATCCTTCACCGTCACCCGCACCCGGTCCTCGCCGTCGACGTTCTGCGTGCGGATCGCCAGTTGCCGCTCCCGGTCTTCCACGCTGCTCATCGCGTCCATCGCGTTCATTACCAGGTTCAGCAGCACCTGCTGCAGTTGCACCCGGTCCCCAAAAACCGGGAAAAGGTCGTCCGCAAACTCCGTCCGGATCGCCACGGCCTTCCTCCGGGCCTCGTCCCCGACGAGCGCCAGCACTTCCTGGATCGTCTCATTCAGATCCAGCGGTTCTCGGGGCGGCGCAGCCCGTTTCGCCAGCGCCCGAATCCGGGCGATCACTTCTCCCGCCCGCTTTCCATCGCGAACGATATCCCGCACCGCTTCCCGCACTTCTTCCAGGTCCGGTGCATCGTTCCCCAGAAACCGCAGGCAGGCGCTGCCGTTGCTCACGATCCCAGTGAGAGGCTGGTTGACTTCATGGGCCACCGACGCCGCCAGTTCCCCCATCATGCTCACCCGGTTGATGTGCGCCAGGTCCGCCTCCAGTTGCCGCAGCCGCTCGCGCTCTTCTTCCGCGCGCTTGCGCTCCGTGATGTCCCGGACCAAGCTCAAATTGACCGTCCGCCCCTCGGTCTGGAAGGCGCGCGCCCGAATCTCCACCGGAAACACGCTCCCGTCCTTCCGCCGGTGGCGCGTCTCGAAGGTCACGCTCTCCCCGGCCTCGATGCGCGGCCGGATATTTCGATTGAGCCACTCCGGATCCAGCCCCGCATCGAACTCGAAAACCGACTTTCCGATCAGCTCCTCGCGCGGGTACCCCAGGTTCTCGCACGCCTGCCGGTTCGCATCCAGAATCGTGCCTTTCTCAAAGTCGAGCACAAAGAAGGCGTCCGTCGCATGATCGATATAGGTCCGGAAGCGGGTTTCCGTCTCGACCAGCGTTGCTTCAGCCCGCTTGCGGTCGTCGATGTCCATGCTTTTCCCGTACCACTTGACGATCTTCCCCGACGCGTCCCGCTGCGGAACGCTGCGGAACAGCAGCCAGCGGTACTGCCGATCGGCGCCGCGTACGCGCGCTTCCTCTTCGATCGGCTTCCCGGCAGCGAGGCCGGCGCGCCAGGACCCCAGGAGCCGGCCGCGGTCCTCCGGGTGAACCGCATCCGCCCATCCCCAGCCCTTCGCCTGGTCCAAAGAAAACCCGCTGAATTCCAGCCAGCGCCGGTTGACGAAATCGACGAACCCATCCGGCAGCGCGCTCCACACATACGCCGGGATGGTTTCGATGACGTCCCGCAACCGCCGCGCTTCCCGCTCCACGCGCCAGACCCGCATCTGGTAGGCCATCCCCATCAGCACCAAAGCCACAGCCGCGACCAGGGCCCGAAACCAATTCGTCTGGTAGTAGGCGGGGGCGATGGAGAACTCCAGCGAATCGCCGGCTTCGTTCCACACGTCGCTGTTGTTCGAGGCCATCACGCGGAAACGGTAGTTGCGGGGCGGGAGATTCGTATACGTCACATCCCGCTTGTTGACAGCTTCCATCCACCTGCGGTCGTAGCCCTCCAGCATGTACTTGAAATGGACCTTTTCCGGAGCGGCGAAGGTGAGGGCCGTGTACCGGATCTCCAGCCGGTGCGTCAGCGCCGGCAGACGAGGCTTGGCCGGGGAAACGGGCGTCAGGTTTTGCCAAAGGGTCTGGTCGTCGGCGACGATCTCCTCGATGTGCACCGGCGGCGGGATCTTGTTCTGCGCCAGTTGCCGCGGATCGACGATGAGCACGCCTCGGAGACTTACGAACCAGAGTTGCCCGTCTCTCAGCTTGGCTGCGTTAGGGATGTAGCCGGTATTGGTCTCTGACTTTGTCAGCCCGTCTGAGGCATCGAAAATCGTCATCATTAACCGGCGATTCGGATCTGCC
>PSRJ01000029.1 GCA_003175985.1 Terriglobia bacterium | reverse complement strand
TGTTATGTCACCGGTCACGATGCCAAAACCGGCCGGGAGCTCTGGCGGAATGAGATGATTCCGCGCCCGGGGCAGCCGGGTGACGAGACCTGGGCCGGCTCGCCATTCGAAAGCCGTTGGATGACCGGCGTCTGGGGTCAGCTCACCTATGATCCCGAACTCGATCTCGTGTACTACGGTTCCAGTGGCGTCGGCCCCGCATCGGAGGCGCAGCGCAACATGCTGGGCGCAACCATGGCCGGCACGAACACGCGCTTCGCGGTTCGGCCCAAGACCGGCGAAGTGGTTTGGAAGCACCAGGTCCTGCCGCGCGACAACTGGGACCAGGAATGCACCTTCGAAATGATGATCATCAATACGCCGGTCAACCCGTCTGCCGCAGGCATGCTGTCGGTCAATCCGGACGCGCGCCGCGGACCGCGCAAGACGCTGACCGGGGTCCCTTGCAAGACCGGCATCGCCTGGAGCTTCGACGCAGCCACCGGCGAGTTCCTGTGGGCTAAGCCAACCACGGAGCAGAACCTCGTTGCCCGCATCGACCCGAAGGGGCTCGTCACGGTGAACGAGGACGCCGTACTCAAGGAGATCGGCAAAACCTATCACGTGTGCCCGACTTATAATGGCGGCCGTGACTGGCCGCAAGGCGCATACAATCCCAAATCCAATGTCATGTATATGCCGCTTTCGAATCTCTGCATCGATTCGACGGCGCGCACCGATCGCAAGGCGGAGCCTCGGTACGTCTACAACACCGACAACGTGGGCAAGTTTGCAGCCGGCAAGGACAAGGTCGGCCGCATAGACGCGATTTCGGTGGAAACCGGGAAAACATTGTGGAGCTGGGAGACACGGGTATCGAACTACTCGCCGATCCTCGCCAGCGGGGGCGGGCTCCTGTTCAACGGCTCAATGGATCGGTACTTGCGGGCGCTGGATGCCGACAGCGGTCAAGTCTTGTGGCAAACGCGGCTACCCTCACAGGCAGTCGGCGGCGCCGTGACGTATTCGATCAATGGCCGCCAGTTCATCGCCATCGCAGCCGGTGGCGGCCCGATCGCTGCCCTCGGCACAGGCCTGACTCCCGAAGCAGACATGTCCAGCGGCAACAATGCCATGTACGTCTTCGCGCTACCGCAATAGCTGGGCCATCGGCAGCAGCGCTAACGCACTTTTTAGCCGAGCTCGTCCCGTCAAGCCGGCCGCGGACTGCAGTATCATTGCAGAACGAGGAGATTACTGTGCTGTCCTCTCCCGGGGCTGCTGCCGCAATTCTCTGCTTAGGCGGATGTCTCGCACTTCCCGCACCGGCTCAAGTCATGCAGGAACACTACGCCTCGCTGCCGGGGGTGCGCCTGTTTTATCAAGATTCGGGCGGGAGCGGGGTGCCGGTGGTATTTCTGCATGCGGCGACTGGCAGCAGCCGCGTATGGGAATATCAGATCCCGGCATTCACCGCCGCCGGTTACCGGGTTCTGGCGTTTGACCGGCGCGGATGGGGCCGTACCGAAGTAGAGCCCGGCGCGCAGCCCGGGACGGCGGCCGACGACCTGGCAGCCCTGCTCGATTTGCTCGGGATCGAGCGCGTCCATCTGGTGGGGACGGCGGCCGGCGGCTTTGTGGCACTCGATTTTGCCATCTCGTTTCCGCCACGGCTCCGCAGTCTGGTCTTCGCCAGCAGCATTGGCGGCATTGAGGATCCCGAATTTGTGGAAATGGGACGCCGCTTGCGGCCTCCCCAATTTGATGCCCTGCCACCCGAGTTGCGCGAAGTGGGCCCCGCCTACCGCTCCGCCAATCCCGAAGGGACGAAGCGTTGGGTCGAACTGGAAAAAATCAGCCGTCCCCCCGGACCCCGGGCCGCCGCTCAGCCCCTGCGGAATCACATCACGTTTGCCTTGCTCGAAACCATCAAGACTCCCTCCTTGCTTCTGACCGGAGGCGCCGATATGTACGCGCCGCCGGCCGTGCTCCGCATGTTTGCGGCGCATATCAAGGGCGCGGAGACGCTGGTAGTTCCCGACGCGGGCCATTCCGCGTACTGGGAAGCTCCGGAAGTCTTCAATCGCGCGGTTCTCGATTTCCTCGCCCGGCACTAGGAGTGCGAGCGCCCGTCTTTTCGGAGCGGCGGCTCGTCCATAATGAAGAGAACAGCGTACAGGAGAATCCGTCCATAGCCCCGAAGAACATCACGGCGCCGGAGATCACACAGCACTCATCCGCGGCGGGCGCACCGCCGGAGAGCCGTGCGGCGAAGATGATTCGGGAGATCTTCGAATCGGGAAGGCCGCTCACGTATATCCGCTCGGCCGAAGAGCAGCGAGTGGGCATTCTGCTTCGCGAAGTCGCCCGCAGTCTTCGCGCTGGCGCCGCCATTCCGGTCTGGGAGTGGACCCTGACAGAGGGAATGCGGAAGGACGGTGAAACCGCGATCACCGGGACCGATTCTCCGCGCGCGGCCCTCGATTTCATCTCTGCCTACCCGAGCCAGGCAATCTTTCAGCTCAAGGATTTTCACGAGACGCTGCGGGAATCCGCGGAGACCCGGCGGCGGCTGCGTGACGTCTACGAGTCCGCGGCGGGGCGTAGCAAGTATGTGGTCATCAGTTCCCCAGTGCGGTTCATTCCCGAAGAAATCGAGCGCAGCGTGATGTTCGTGGAACTGCGCCCGCCGGATGCGGTCGAGTTGGTCGCGTTTCTCCGCGGCGAAACCGGCGAGACCGATGAGGCCGTGTTACACCAGCTTGCCCGCGCTCTGCTGGGCCTCACGCTGGATGAAGCGCGGTATGCGTTGCGCCGCGCGCTGGCCGTGAGCCCGCGGCTGGGGACGGATTCGCTGCCTGCACTGCTGGAGGAGAAGCGGCTGCTCGTCAATCGGAGCGGCTACATCGAGTATGTCTCCGACGGCGCGCGCCTGGAAGAGATCGGCGGCCTGGAGACGCTGAAGAAATGGCTGCTCGAACGGCGGAAGCTGTTTGAGCTGCGCGACACTCTGAGTGCTGAACTCGTGCCGAAGGGTCTGCTCATGATGGGCATTCCCGGCTGCGGCAAGAGCCTCTCAGTGAAGGCCATTGCTTCCTACTTTCAGCTTCCGCTCTATCGCGTGGATATGATCGAGATCTTCTCCGGACGTCACGGTAAGCCGGAGGGCGCCTTTGTCCAGGCCTGCCGGATGATGGAGGACATGGCGCCGGCTGTGTTATGGTTCGACGAAATCGAAATGGGAATCACCTCGAGCGATTCCGGCGGCGAGCAGGGCCGCATCTTCGCCTTCTTCCTGACGTGGATGCAGGAGAAGACGCGCGGGCTGTTCGTCGCCGCCACCGCCAACCGCATCGATCTGCTGCCCGCTGAAATGATTCGCAAGGGGCGTTTCGACGAGGTCTTTTTCGTAGATCTGCCGCTGGACGAAGAACGCGTCTCGATATTCCGAATCCACCTGCAGCGGAGGGGCGTCGACGCAGACCGGTTGAATTTAGGACAACTCGCCAAGTTGACGAACGGCTGGACGGGAGCCGAGATCGAGCAATGTGTCGTCTCGGCGCTGACGCAGGCCCGGCTGGCCGATCGCGAGGTCAGCGATCAGGATCTCATCAGCGTAGCGGTGCGAATCGTTCCGCTCTCGCGCACCATGAAAGAGCAGATCAATCACATTCGCAGTTGGGCCTTCGAACGCGCGGTGCGCGCTTCACCGCATTCGACAGGAACGTGAAGCGGGCCGGCTAATCGGAGCGCAGCGCGGCGGCCGGGTCGCTGCGGGCGGCGCGTCTTGCCGGGGCATATGCCGCCAGAATCGTAACGCAGGCCAGCAGCGCCGGCGCGACCAGCCACGAGGCGGTGTCTGTTGCGGCTATGCCGAACAGAAGGGTTTGAATCGCGCGGCTGACAGGCCAGGCCAGCGCCAGCCCGAGCGCGAGGCCGGCCGCCGCCAGTTTCGCCGCGTGGCGCAAGACCAGATTGCGGACGTGTCCCCCATCGCCGCCGAGAGCCATGCGAATTCCGAACTCGCGGACGCGCAGGCCCGCCGAATACGAAACCACTCCGTACAAACCCAGGCAGGCCAGCAGCACCGACGCGCCGCCAAACAGCCCAACCAGCAGGGTCAACAGATTTCGCGATTGCAGCGCACGGCGCCACCACTCGTCCATGGCGCGAACATCATAGACGGGCTGATCCGGATCTTCTTTATGAATTTGCTCCAGCACGGCGGGCGCAAAGGAATCCGGATGGCTGGCAGTCCGCACTACCAGCGCCGCGCGGTCCTGTGTTCGTTGCGTTTCCGGCCAGTAGACCTGGGCGCGGATGTCCTTTTCCGGCGAGTCGTTGCGGATATGTCCCACCACACCGGCAATTTCGGTCCAAGGGCCGTGGAGCGGCCCGGCGGAAATGCGGAAACGCCTGCCCAGGGGATCCCTACCGCCGAAGACTTGGCGCGCCATGCGTTCGTCGATCAGTCCCACTGCCGGCGAATCCGGGCGATCGCGGTTCGTAAAGAGCCGGCCTTCCTTGAGCGGAATACGCATCGCTTCAAAATAGCCCGGCGTTGCGGAACGCCAGTCCGAATCGAAGAGTCCGGAGATTCCTTCGAACTCCACGGACCCGGTTTGCGCGATGCCGCTCAACGGCAAGCGATTTACGATTCCGGCCTCGGTCACTCCGGGTATGGATCGGATGCGCGCCAGCAATCGCTCGTAGTAATCGGAAACCTGCGGATCGGTTCGGTATTTCGCGCGCGCTACCGCCATGTGCATGGTCAGGGTTCCTTGCGTGGCAAAGCCAGGATTCACCCGCAACAGTGCCTGCAGGCTGCGTGCAAACAGGGCGCCGCTGAATAGAAGGACCAGGGTCACGGCGATCTGTGCAATCACCAGCGTGTTCCGCGCCCTTCCGCCGCCCGCTACGGTACCCGAGTTTTGTTTCAGGACAACGGCCGGATCGCGGTTCGCATTGCTAAAGGCCGGCCAAAGGCTTGCAAGCAGGACTACGGCCAGGCTAATACCCACGGCGAATACCATCACCGGCGTGTGCAGACCGATGGTATCCAGGCGCGGTGTCGCCGCGGGCAGGAACGGCCGCAGAACGTCAAGCAGTTCCCAGGCCAGCAGAACTCCACCCAACGCGCCCACGATACCGAGCGGCAATACCTCCGCCCAGATCTGGCGGCGCAAGCGAGCGGCGCCGGCTCCGAGAGCCGCGCGGATCGCCAACTCGCGCGCCCGCGCGTTCGCCCTTGCAATCAGCAGTACCCCCAGATTCATGCATCCGATCAACAGCAGTGAACCCACAGCGGCCAGCAGGACGTAGAGCGTCGTTCGCACCTGGGCCGCATCGCTCGCGGCCAGAGGTTCCACAAGAGCGTCCACGAAATCGTCGCGCGTGCCATAGGCCGCCGGATATTGCTCCGCCAGCCGTCGCATGATGGCAGTCATCTCGGCCTGCGCCTGCTTGACGCTAACACCGCTCTTCAGACGCGCTACCGAAACGTACTGGTTGTTCACTCCTTCCAGAACTTCGCCCTTGGGGATATATAGTGGGGTCCAGATCTCGAATTCCGCCGAAGGGTAGCGCCATTCCACCGGCATGACCCCAACCACTTCGTACGGCTCGCCGTTTAATTGGATCTTGCGGCCTAGGATGGCGGGATCCCCGCCGAAGCGCCGCTGCCAAAAGGCGTAGCTCAGAAGTGCAACCTTGGCATCGCGGAGGCGCTCTTCTTCCGTTATCGGACGGCCCAGAAGAGGCCGCATGCCCAATGCGGCGAAAAGGTTGGCGGAGATGCGGGCCCCCTGCAGGCGTTCCGGGGGCCCATCGCCGGTGAGGTTGAAATTGGCAATGGGCCGCGTCAGCGCGATGTCTTCGAATAGCCGGGCCTGTTCCCGCCAGTGCAGCCAGACGGCGGCGCTCACGTTGAAGCGAAGGTATCCATTGCGGGGAAATGAGCACCAGACCGCTACGATGCGGCTCGGGTCGGGATAGGGCAGGGGCTGAAGCAACACGCCGTATACAACGCTGAATATGGCGGTGCTGAGGCCGACTCCCAAAGCCAGCGTTGCGGCGATCACCGCCGTCCAGACCGGAGTCTTGTGCAACATGCGCAGACCAAAGCGCATGTCCTCGAATGGGCCTTTAACCGTCGACCAGCCTGACGTTTCGCGCATCGATTCCAAGTTTACGCCAGGGCGTGACTCCGGTCACCGACAGATATGGACACACTTCTTACGGTCGCGGCTCGGCAACTGGTTGCAAGCATGTACGGTCGTTTCTGAGCCGCGCGCGTCAGCAAGCGGTTCCAAGCCTTTTTCCTCGCCTGCCGCATGGCCGGGAACCTTCTGGAGCCGGAAGATGTGCTCCGCCTCTCGAAGCAGTTCGCGGCGGTCGAGGTGCCGGCCCGATTTCAGGCGATGGCGGCCGTCTAAGTTGCCGGTGCGGCTTCGGCGATCTCGCGGCTGACGCCTGAGAATTTGGCGAAGTTGTTGTTGAAGCGGCCCGCCAGGTCGCGGGCGGCGTGATCGTACGCGTTTTTGTCGGCCCACAGACCTCGTGCATCAAGAAATTGCGGCGGCACTCCGGGGCACGATTGCGGCACGGCAACGCGGAAAACCGGATGTTCCGCCATGGGCACGTTCTTTAATTCGCCCGAAAGCGCGGCGTTGAGCATGGCCCGGGTGTAAGCCAGCTTCATTCGGCTGCCAACACCATAGGGACCCCCAGCCCAACCGGTATTCACCAGCCAGCAAGTGGCGCCGTACTTCCTGAGCTTTTCACCCAACAAGGAAGCGTAGGCAGCCGGCGGACGCGGTAGAAAGGGTGCGCCGAAGCAGGCGCTGAAGGTGGCTTCCGGCTCTTTGCCGAGTCCCCGCTCCGTCCCGGCAACCTTGGCTGTGTATCCGCTCAAAAAGTGGTACATCGCCTGGGCGGGCGTCAACCTGGAAATTGGAGGCAATACGCCAAACGCATCGGCTGTCAGGAACACCACGTTGGCAGGGTGCCCTGCTATGCTCGGAATCTTGGCATTATCGATGAAGTCGAGCGGGTAAGCGGCGCGGGTATTTTCGGTGATCGCGTCGGAATTGAAATCGAGGGTCCGCGTGCCGGCATCCATGACCACGTTTTCGAGCACGGTTCCGAAGCGCAGCGCGTTCCAGATCTGGGGCTCCTGCTCCTTCGAGAGGCGGATGCACTTGGCGTAGCATCCACCTTCGAAATTGAAGATTCCATTGTCGCTCCAGCCATGTTCGTCGTCGCCGATGAGGCGGCGCAGGGGGTCCGCCGACAGAGTAGTCTTACCGGTTCCCGAAAGGCCAAAGAACAACGCGACATCACCCCCGGGACCTTCGTTTGCCGAGCAATGCATGGGAAATACACCACGTTCGGGCAGCAGATAATTCAAGATGGTGAAGGCGGATTTCTTCATTTCCCCGGCGTAACTGGTGCCGCAGATCAGCACGACCCGCTTCTTGAAGCTCAGTACGATGGCAGTTTCCGACCGGGTGCCATCCTCAGAGGGTTGGACCTGGAACTCCGGGGCGAACAGAATTGTGAATTGCGGCTGCTTCCCAGCTAGTTGGCGCGCATCCGGACGGATGAACAATTGCCGGGCAAACAAGGCATGCCACGCATGCTGCGTTACGATGCGGACCGAAAGGCCATACTCGGGGTCGGCGCCCACCAGGCAGTCCTGCACATAGACATCGTGTCCCTGCCAGAACGTCTGCATGTTGGAATAAATGCGATCGAACTGGGCTTCGGTAATCGGCTGGTTCACTGCGCCCCACTGCACGTTCTGATCGGTAATCTCATCCCGCACCAGGTATTTGTCCTTGGGCGAGCGTCCCGTGAATTGCCCCGTACGTACTACGAACGCGCCGTTGGCGGCCAAGTGCCCTTCCCGCCGTTCCACGGCATGTTCGATCAGCGCCGGGACTTCCAGGTTCGAGTAAGCCGCGGTAACGTTACGAATACCGTGTTCGTCCAAACCTAGTGCGCCGGCGGTCTCTACCATCTGCTTTTGCCCGATCAACTTTTCCCCCTAAACATGTTCTCCGTTCCAATCCGCTATCGTAAGATGGTGACATGAACAGGCTTCCGGGTCTATTACTGCTGGCCAGCCTGCTCTCCCACTTCGCAACAGCGCAAGTTATCGAATTTGAATCGCACGGATTGCGATACCAGACCCTCACCCGCAGCGGCGTAACGGTTATGTTCGCCGCGCTGCCCAGTCACGTCCGAGAGTACACCATCCTGCAGGTTGCCATCTCCAACGGCTCGGCGGGCCCGTACGTAATCAAACCCGAAGACTTTTATTATCTCAGGAATGGAGGCGCAATGATACAGGCCTCCGCCGCTCGTACGGTAATAGCCGATCTAATTGAAAAAGCGAGCCGCAACGACGTTACGAAGCTCGTAAATACATATGAGGCAGCGCTCTACGGAATCCCCCACATGAAGTCAACCAACGGCTACGAGCAGCGGCGCCAAGCCGCCATCGCCGGCATCACGACCAAACTGCGGGCCGCCGCGACAGCCTCCGCCGTGGCGCTGGTGCCGACCAAGCTCGTTCCGGGCGAGACGACAGACGGAGCCATTTTCCTGCCCACCGAGGGCAAGCCGCTCGGCCCCGGACATCTCCAGGTGCGGACCAATACCGACGTCTTCGATTTCAATACCGAGTAAATCCGGCGGACTACTGGAGCGGGTAACCGTGTATTAAGTGGAATGTGCGCGACCAGCGCGTCTTGGTGAAGAAGTGCGTAACGATATCTACCAGGTGGTCGATGCCAATATTAGGATTCGTTAAATCCTCGGTAGGCGCCTCGAAAGACCAGTAGATTACTAGCGGCGTGCCTACAATATTCTCCCTGGGCACGAATCCCCAGTAACGGCTATCGGAGGAATTGTCGCGGTTGTCACCCATGGCAAACACAAAACCCGGAGGAACCACGACTTCGCCGTTCTCCACGTGATGTTCCAACATGTCCATGGCGCTTGGCGGCAACGGGGCGTTGGGCTGCGCCGGGAAATTGTCCCGGTAGCTGTCGATATATCCGGTCTTGTGGACAACATAGGGCTCGTTGACCGGCTTGCCGTTCAGGATCACCTGCTTGTTGACCAGGCGGATGTGGTCCCCGGGAACTCCGATGGCGCGTTTGACATAATCCTCCCGAATATCGAGCGGATACCGGAAGACGATTACATCGCCCCGCCGCACGTCGCGATACGGCAGAAGGTGCTTGGACACGGCGCCATCCGGAGAATAAGTGAGCTTGTCCACCAACACGTGATCGCCGATCAGCAACGTATCCTCCATGGAGGCGCTGGGGATGACGAACGCCTGCACCAGCGTAGTAGTGCCGAACAGGAGCAGGACGATCGTCACGGTCCATTCCGCGATGAACCCGCGGTGTACGCTGCGGGTCATCTCCGTGTAGCGGCTGTACAAGCCCTCCGGTTGGGTGGGTGCCTGAATCTCCACAGATCAATTGTATCGGATGAAGCGGGTGGCAAGCCGCCCCTTCTGGTACAATCGCGGCAGAGGGGGGTTTGCTTGTCGAAAGCCACTCAAGAATTACCCCGTACCTTAGGCGCGCTTCGCCAGAGTCCTCATTCCGAAGCTAAACTGGGCACCCGGTCTGTAAAAGACGAACTCCGTAATAATCTGATCTGTAAAATTCAGCGTGGGGAAGTGTTATTCCCCGGAATTCTGGGTTACGAAGATACAGTCGTACCTCAGATCATCAACGCCATACTTTCCAGGCACAACTTCATCCTGCTTGGGCTTCGCGGGCAGGCGAAAACCCGCCTGATCCGCATGCTCACGACGATGCTGGAAGAGTCGATACCGTACATCGAGGGTTGCGAGATCCATGACAACCCGTACAAGCCGATTTGCCGGCGCTGTCATCACCTGGTGGCAGCGCAGGGGGACGAAACACCGATCGCGTGGCTGCATCGCGATCAACGATACGTAGAGAAACTCGCCACGCCCGATGTCACGATCGCTGATATGATCGGCGATATCGACCCGATCAAGGCAGCGCGGCGGGGCCAGGATATTTCCGACGAATTGACCGTCCACTATGGGCTTTTGCCGCGCGCCAACCGCGGCATTTTCGCCATCAACGAACTGCCTGACCTCGCGGGAAAGATCCAAGTCGGTTTGTTCAACATTATGCAGGAAGGCGACGTGCAGATTAAGGGGTACCCGGTGCGGCTGCCTCTCGATCTGATGCTGGTCTTTACCGCGAATCCCGAGGACTACACCGCGCGCGGTAAGATCATTACGCCTCTCAAAGACCGCATCGGCAGCGAGATCCGCACGCATTACCCGGCATCGCTCGATCAAGGCATCGCCATCACGGAACAGGAAGCTTGGCTGCGGCGCGAATCTCCAGTGGAAGTGCGGGTTCCGGATTACATGCGGCAGGTTGTGGAACAACTCGCGTTCCTCGCCCGCGAAGACAAGCGCGTCGATAAGCGTTCCGGCGTTTCCCAGCGCCTGCCGATCTCGGCCTTGGAAAACGTCGTTTCCAACGCCGAACGCCGGGCACTGAAAGCCAAGGAAGGGATTGCCGTGCCGCGCATTGTCGACCTGTACTCGGCACTCCCCGCCATTACCGGCAAGCTCGAACTGGAGTACGAAGGCGAGTTGAAGGGCGGCGATACGGTGGCGCGCGAGCTGATCCGCACCGCGGTCGGTAAGGTCTACGATCAGCATTTTGAAGGCGCCAACATGTCGCAAGTCATCCAGTGGTTCGACCTGGGCGGCACGCTGAAGCTGGACGAAAACGTCGAATCCGCGACGATGGTGAAGCAGCTCACGGGAATCCAGGGACTGATGGAGAAGTTGAAGAACCTGGGATTGAGCGCCAACGAGCCGGACCCGGTGCGGGCATCCGCGGCGGAATTCATCCTGGAGGGATTGCACGCCCACCGGCGGATCAGCCGCAGCGAGGAGCGCGGCTTTGCAGCCGAGGAAAAGCGCCGGGAATCGCGGGAAGAGGGCGGCGGACGCGGGGAACGTCCCAATTTCCGCAGGCAGTATAACTGAAAGAGCGATCGGCTCTCAGCGATCAGCCATCAGCCTCCCGGGCGCGTGGTTGAGCTGAAAGCTGATGGCTGAAAGCTGAACTGATATGAAATGGATCCGCTACTCCCGTTATACCGGTGAGGATTTAGGGATCGGGGCCGAAGACCTGCTACAGGCGCTCTCGGATTTCCTGCTGGAGAGCGGCTTCAACACGCAATACATGCCCTTCAGCGAGTGGAACCAGCACACACTCGAAGACCTCAAGAAGGCGATTCAACAGGCCCTCGAAGATGGCCGGCTGTTCAATGACGAAAATCTCCAGGAGATGATGGAGAGACTGCAGAATATGACTCCGGAGCAAATGGACAAGCTCCTGGAGAACCTTGTCCAGAAGATGGTGGACGAAGGCCATATCACCATTGAGGACCCCAACAACCAGCAAGCACCCGCCGCGGGTGTCGGCAACGGCAAGGACACGAAGGTGAAGTTCGAGGTGACGGACAAGTCCCTCGACTTTCTCGGATTCAAGACGCTGAAGGACCTGCTGGGTTCTCTGGGTAAATCGAGCTTCGGACGGCACGATACGCGCGATCTCGCCACGGGAATCGAGACCTCGGGCTCCTCGAAGCCGTATGAGTTCGGCGACATGCTCAACCTGGACGTGAGCGAGACGCTGTTCAGCGCCATTCGTCGTGAAGGCGCCAAGGTGCCGCTGGACATGGACTACTCCGACCTGCAGGTGCACCAGTGCGAATACCAGAGTTCCTGCGCCACGGTCCTGATGCTGGATTGCAGCCACAGCATGATCCTGTATGGCGAGGACCGGTTCACGCCCGCCAAGAAAGTAGCGCTCGCCCTGGCGCATCTGATCCGCACGCAATATCCCGGCGACAGCCTGCGCTGCGTGCTGTTTCACGACAGCGCCGAGGAGCTCGCCATCAGCCAGCTTGCGCGCGTGCAGGTGGGCCCCTTCTACACCAACACACGCGACGGCTTGATCCTGGCGCAACGGCTGTTGAACCAGGAAAAGAAGGACATGCGGCAGATCATCATGATCACCGACGGCAAACCGAGCTGCCTGACCCTGGAAGACGGCCGCATGTACAAGAACGCCTTCGGCCTGGATCCGCTGGTGATCAGCCGCACGCTGGAAGAAGTGAACCGCTGCAAAAAGCAGGGCATCCTAATCAACACCTTCATGCTGGCCAGCGACTACGGCCTGGTGAATTTCGTGCAGAAGGTTACCGAGATCTGCCGTGGCAAAGCATACTTCACCACGCCGTTCACCTTAGGGCAATATCTGCTGATGGACTACATGAACCGCAAGACGCGGACGATTCATTGAGCGCTAGTTCGCACCACCGGAAGTCGCGGTGTCTTCGGGTCCGGGCGCCGGGCCGCGCAGACCGAGATTATGAAAATACATAGCCGATTTCAAAAGCGTGGGGCGCGCCATGCGGCGTCCGCGCCGTCTTGTGATCGAAATAGTAAACGTACGCCTTCCCCTTGCCTTTCCGCGATTGCAGCAGCGCCCAAGCCCAGGTAGGCCATGCGAAGACGGAATCGCGGAAAAGATCGCGGCTCGACTGCACTGCCTCCTCATCGGTAGCATGCGGATACGCGGCAAGAATCGCATCGGCCTGTTTGCCGTAGCCGGTGCGGACCTGTGCTTCAAAGGATGTTTTCGTCACGCCGGGGCGGGCAACGACGCACCCTCGTCCGAGTTGGTGGCGACGAGGACAGGAGGAAAATCATAGGTTCGATGCTGATCTCCCCGAGCGCGCCGCCGAGGGTTGGGGGCGGATAGCACATCTTTGGCAAGCTGCTGCGATTCCAGAATCTGCCGATCGGCATCCAACGCGGAGCCGAACGGGATTGGCAGCCCCTGCGCCAGAAGTTCAGCACAAAGCAATGTAAGCAGTAATGCGGATGCTCTTCTCATTTCAGATTTTTCGTCTGCACAACCCATTTCGGATTCACGCACAAACCGCAGTCCGCGCCACGGAACAGGAGCGCCGCTTTCTGATCGCCTTTCAACTGCCAATTCAGCCATGCCACCGCGATACCGGCGAATTCGCCGCCATTCGGCTGGCTATACGTGCCGCCGTGTCCGACGCCACGCTCCCATGCGCGAAAGACCGGGATCGATTTCAAGTATTCAAAGTCGGCATTGGCGTTGTTGAATGCGATATCGGTCGAGTCCCCGCTGATGTAAGCCATGGGAACGTGAATGGATTCCAGGTCTTTCTTGCCGATTGTTTTCCCGCCGCCCATGTTCGAGGGCTGCGCGAAGAGGCCGCTGTTCCAGACCACGGCGGTTGTGATGCGGCTGTCCGCGGCTACTTCGATCGCCTGCACGCCGCCGCAGGACTGACCCATCACCGCGATCTTCCCAATATTAAGATGCTTATAGTATTTGCTGTCGGCACGATCGTTCTCGGCTGTAGCCCACTTAATGGCATCGATCATCTGAGACGGATGAGTCGCGGCCGGCGGCAGATTGCGTGGAAGCTGGGTCGTGTCAGCGGGTTGCTGTATCGGCTGTCGCGGCGGCGCTGCAACACCGGGCGCTCCAGCCGGACCAGCCGTATTGCGTTCGACAATCGGCCCCAGAGCGACGGCGACAAAGCCGTACGAAGAGATATCGGTGAGAAAGTTGCCAAATGAGTTCCCGGCGTTCACGCAGGCGCCGTTGCCCCAGACGACAAGTGGCAGAGTTGAGCCGTTTAGCGCCGAGAGGTCTTCCGGGCGGTAAATCGTGTGGTCCGGTAGACCCGCGTCCATTTCCATCACAGCCTTGTATGGACCTGAGCCCGTGGTCGGCCGCGCCGCAGCGCCCCCGCGGGTTTGAGCCACACTGTTCCAACTGATCAAGACTCCTGCCAGGACAACAGACGAAACTGCTGCGTACCGACATGTGATCAAAGTCATGGGTTTATCCTCTCAGAAACGAAGAAGTCAGCTCAACTAGTCTTCCTGGACAGTATCGCGCGGAGCAGGCGCGTGATTTTCGACCTGATTTCCTAGTACAATCCTTTCCGGAGGAGAACGGAAATGAAGCTTGTGATCGGTTCAATCGTGATTGCGCAATTCGCGCTGGCACAGGGGCCGTCCCCTGCGGCTGGCCCGTGCGCGCCTCCGCCTCCGGCTCCGCGTGCGAATCCACCTGCGCGCGCTCCTCGCGAAACCGTTCCGGCAACGTCGGAAGACCGCGCCGCGATCGCCAGACTCTCAGACCTCCCTGCCTGGCATGCGGGAGCCGGCGACGGCGATTATTCGATCGGGCCCGAGTACGCGCCTGCTCCGGAACAGACTAAACGCGCCGGTGTTCCCGAGGGCAAGGTCGTTGAATTCGTCATGGATTCGGCCGAGAGCAAATTCTATCCCGGGGTCAACGGGCCGTTTGAGCGGCACGTATGTGTTTACGTTCCCGCCCAGTATGTGCCTGGCACCGCCGCGCCCGTCATCGTGTCGGCGGATGCCTACGGGATGCGCTACGCCTTGCCGACGATTCTTGACAACATGATTGCCGACCACCGGCTTCCCGTGATGGTGGCCGTCATGATTGCCAATGGCGGCCCCGAACGCAGCATGGAATACGATACCGTTTCCGCCAAGTACGCCGACTACGTGGAAGCCGAGGTTCTGCCGCGCGCCGAAAAACAGGCCCACATCAAGGTGACGAAAGACCCCGAAGGCCGCTTGACCTTCGGAGGAAGTTCGGGCGGGGCGGTGGCCCTTACCATGGCCTGGTTCAAACCGGAGCTTTACCACCGCGTTCTGACGTACTCTGGCACATATGTAGATCTCAGGAACGGCCCCGAAGCCCCGCACGGCGCCTGGGAGTATCTCGAACACTTCATTCCCGATAATCCGGCCAAGCCACTGCGGGTTTGGATGGAGGTCGCGCAGAATGATATCGGCGCCGACACTGCATCCGCGAATCGCCGGAACTGGGTCATCGCCAACCAGCGCATGGCCGCGGTCATGAAGGCTAAGGGCTATCATTACCAGTTCGTTTACGCGAAAAACGCGGGCCACGTTGACGCCAAGGTGATTAACCAAACCCTGCCGCAGGCACTCGAATATCTGTGGAAGGGTTATCCGATTCAGAAGTAGCTGGCTTGCGATCGGCGAAGGGCTGTAACCCGGGAGGAAACTTCACGATGAAATCCCCACTTGCGCGGCTCGAACTAGATCGTCGCGGTTTCATCAAGGGGCTGGGCGCCCTTGGGGCTGCGGCTTGGACATCGTCCCCGGCCCGCGCGTTCACGTTGCCGGAAGACAAGATCAAGGTAGTCCATTACTTCAGCACTCCTGGCGATGCGCAAGGGCGCCAAGGCCAGCCGATGGTCAATCAGTCCTCCAACGTGGTCATGATTGAGACCGAACGGGGATTGGTTGGAATCGGCGAGGGCGGCGAACCGCGCACCATGGAC
>PSRJ01000068.1 GCA_003175985.1 Terriglobia bacterium | reverse complement strand
GAGCCTGGCGCAGTTTCTTTGCCCACAAAACAATTCTACATGAAATTGTTATTTTATAACACAGTAGTACTAGGGAGCAGGCGTGGTTTCCTCGCCTCCGGGCGCCGAAGCCGCCATAAGCGCCGCTTCCGCCGCCCCGGCGAAGCCGGTGTGCAGATAGCGCGGGAAACGAGCCACAACCGCGCCATAAATCACATGACCGAGAATTGTAGGCCGGACCGCGTGCAGCAGCGGGATTAACGGGCTTAGCGACTTCCACAGCACGTGGAAGGAAAGGTAATACCACCCCAAGGCAACCCCAATACTCACCAGCAGCAGCCGCATGGGAGCGAGTTTCAGCCGGACTGCCGCGGCGAATAAACATCCCAGCACGCTGTAGACAAGCAGGTAAAGCGCAAGTCCCGACACGGTGCTGGTGGAGAAGCCTTGGCGGACCGCGGACCCGCCATAGAAGGTACTGGCCAGAAGATTTTCGGCCGTCCAAAAGCTGCGGCGCTGCCAGACGGAGGTGGATCCCAGCCACGCCAGCATCCAAAGGGCTGCCAACATGCCCGCCTGGAGACCGGCAAGCCATACCGAAAACCGGCCGGCCGCAGCCTTCGGAATAGATACTTCCATACATTTCAGCCTATACTGAACGGGAAGATCGAGGCAAAGTCTGACTCTATGCGGCGTGTGGTAATAACGGGAATTGGCGCGGTGAGTCCGAATGGGATCGGACGAGAGTGTTTCTGGCTGGCTACCAGGAGCGGAAAAAGCGGGGTGCGCCGGATTACACGCTTTGACCCCTCCGCCTTCCAGGTGCAAGTGGCGGGCGAGGTGCCCGACGAGTTCGATGAAACCCAGTATGTAAACGCGAAGGACCGGCAACACGTCTCGCGTGCGGTGCCGCTGGCCGTGGCGAGCGTCAGGGAGGCATTGGCTGACTCGGGAATCGAAAGCGAATCGCTAAGCCGGGACGAATTGCGCGGGATCGGGGTAATCGTGGGGTCGGGGGGCGGCAGCCAGGACTTTACGGAAGAACAATACCGGCTGTATTACACCGGCAAGCAGAAGCAATGCAGCGTTTATACGATTCCGACCAGCACCATCGGTACGCTCGCGAGCGAAGTCTCCATGCGATTCGGATTTCGCGGCCTGAGCCACATCGTATCCACGGGCTGCACGTCCTCTACCGACGCCATCGGATACGCCTTTCGCAATATCCAGGCGGGTGTGCTGGATACGGTGGTCGCGGGGGGCGTCGATTCGCCGATTGCCCCTCTTATCCTGCGCGGCTTCCAGCTCATGCGCATCATGAGCACGCGCTGGAATCATGCCCCGGAACGAGCTTCACGGCCTTTTTCCCGCGACCGCGACGGGTTTGTGCTGGCGGAAGGCGCCTGGTTCTTCGTGATCGAATCTCGCGAACGGGCGTTGGCCCGCGGAGTGCGGATCTACGGCGAAATTTGCGGATACGGTTCGACCTGCGAAGCCTACCACCGCGTGCGGCTCGAGGAATGCGGCGAGGAGCCGGCGCGAGCCATGGGCATGGCGATCGACGAGGCAGGCATCGCCCCCAGCGATGTTCAATACATCAATTATCACGGGACCTCCACGGAGCTGAACGATCGCATCGAAACGCGCGCGGTCAAACTGGCATTCGACGGCCACGCCTACAAGCTGGCGGGATCGTCCCTCAAGAGCCTGATCGGACACCCGCAGGGCGCCTGCGGTGCGGCGGGAGTGGCCGCAACGCTTCTCTCCATGCGGGACGGAGTCGTACCACCCACCATCAACATCGAGGAACCGGACCCCGATTGCGATCTGGATTACGTCCCGCAAGTAGGCCGGCGTTTGGCGGTCGAGCATGCGGTCGCCAACTGCATTGCTTTCGGCAGCAAGAACTCGGCACTGGTATTGCGGCGCGCCGGCTGATCCGTCTCTGATTCACGCTAAGATACGAAGGGATGCTCAATTTTCGCCAGTTCGAAGCGGGACCGGATCCGTTCGGCCGCAAGTTCCAGGTCTATTTCAAATGGCTGCAGACGGCGATCTCCATCCGTCACGCCGATACCGTGGACGTGAAGTTTGTCCTCGCCGATGAGAGCGGCGAAAGCATGGAAAAGACGGTCGCCCTGCCCCACGCTGATTTGCTTCAGGTAAGCCGCGAAACGGGACGCGCCATGGACGATTCCTGGTGCGCGCGCATCGCGGCGATGCACCTGCGCCATCTGGTAGAAACCGGCGAGGATATCGAAAAGAGCCTGGTGACCGTGCTTCCGGCGGACCTCAAGCAGTACGCAGGGGCAATTGCGCGGATGGAAACGTCCGAAATCGCGGCACGTTAGTCTCCGCACGGCGGCCCGGCATCCTGTAACAATTCTTCCCGGAAATGTTCCCGGTTTGCCACAATCCTGTAACCGGCTGCATTCCATAAATAGGTAGGCCTATATTTATGGGCAACGCCGTCTTGCAGGCGATCTCGACGGGCGACTACCGGCTCATGCGGCGGGTCCAGCGGTGGCGTGCACCGCGATGGGTGCGGATCTGGATGCTCTGCGCGACCCGTGGCGGCGACGGCTGGCTTTGGTATACCCTGGGCGCCGTAATCCTGGCGTTCGGTGGCGAACGGCGATTCGAAGCCCTGGCCACGGCGGCGCTTGCAGTCGCGCTGGGAATCAGTCTGTTCCTGTTCTTAAAAAAGAGGATCGGGCGCCGGCGGCCGTGTGCTTTAGAACCGCATTGCTGGGCGACTCTGCTTCCCCCCGACCAGTTCTCCTTTCCCTCCGGCCATACCATTACGGCGTTCGCCGTTTCGGTGGCGCTCAGTCACTTCTACCCCGAGCTGGCCCCCGGGCTATTCTTCTGCGCATCCAGCATTGCGCTTTCCCGCATCATCCTGGGATTGCATTTCCTGACCGATGTCCTGGCCGGCGCCGCGCTTGGCGCTTCGCTCGGATATGCCGCTATCCGTCTGATGTCATACCTCCCGACCGTCATCGTACTGTAATGGTGCGCTGCTACACTTCTCTATCCACTTAATTCTGGGGGCATCTGTGAACGCTGTAGGCGCCAAATTACAATCCATTTGTCTCGGGACTCTGCTATGCGGAATCTTCGCGAGCCATGCTCAGACCAATCCGAGCGAAACCGGCACGATTACGGGTACTGTCTTGGATGTGTCCGGCAAGCCGATTCCAGGGGCTGGCGTGACCGTGAAAAACGAATCCCTGGGCCTGCCCCGCAACCTGGTATCAGACCCGGAGGGAAAGTTTTCCGTCTCTGGCCTGCCCGCCGGAACGTACACGGTGGAAGCTTCCGCCCCCAGTTTTGCAACCAGCCGGCGTACCGGGATCAGGCTGGCCGCGAATGGAACGGAGAGCGTTGCCATCTCGTTGAACGTAGGCGAAATCGCGCAAAGCATTACGGTGGAGGGCGCCGTTTCGGTGGCGGCGGAGACCGCGCCATCGCAGAATACTCTGGATGCCCGCTCGGCGCGGTCTGAGATCAGCCCGGAATATATACAGAATTTCGCCTCGCCGATCGCGGATTACACGGAACTGCTCAATAACGTGCCGGGCACGTTCAGCGTAAATCCCAATGGCGTTGGCCTGGGGGACAGCAAGACCTATTTCCGCGGCTTCAAAGACGGCCAATACACAATGCAGGCCGACGGAATTCCGTTTAACGATACAAACGATCCGACGCACCATTCGTGGGCGTTCTTTCCGAGCCAGTTCATCCACGGCATCGACTTCGATCGCAGCCCGGGTTCGGCGTCCTCCATAGGTCCCACGAACTTCGGCGGCACCATCAATCTGCTGTCGCGCAGCGTGGCTTACAGTCCCGATATCCGCGCGACTACATCTTACGGCTCGTTCAATACCCGGATGCTTGCCCTGGATGCCGATTCAGGCCAGTTTGGCCCGGGCAAGAAATCCAGCCTGACGATGAACATCCACCAGATGCTCTCGGACGGGTATCAGACCTTCAACTATCAGAAGCGGGTGGCCGGTTTTCTCAAATATCAGTATCGGCTCAACGACCGCACGACGATCACGGTATTCGGCGGCCTGGTCGATTTGTGGACCAATACCCCCAACCTCAAAGGGCCGTCGCGAGCCCAGATCGGGGCGTTCGGGGATAACTATCTACTGAGCAACGATCCGTCTCAGCCGAACTACTACGGTTACAACTTCTACCACGTGCAGACCGATTTCGAGTACATTGGCCTTCACAGCGAGTTGGGCCATGGCTGGAGATTCGATAACAAGTTGTACACGTACCGATATTGGAACAAGCAAAACTACAACAACCCGTCAGTCCAGGCGGACGGATTCTTCCTTCCCGGGACGCAATCGGTCACCGCGACGAGCGCAGTCGACAAGTTGAACGGTTATCGCAAGGCGGGGGATATCGCCACGGTCAGTTACGAGATGAGGCGCGGCATCCTGCGGACTGGCCTGTGGTTCGAGTGGGCATATACCGACCGGTACCAGATTCCGTCCGATCCGCGCTCATGGCAGGATGCGTTCCTGCCAAATTTTCATGAACACTTCATCACGACGTCGGCGCAGCCCTTCATCGAGTACGAATACAACGTCACGCGGAATCTGAGCGCATTGGCTGGGCTCAAGGTGGCCGAATACGGAATGAACCTCACCCAGTTCGCCGATAATGGCACCCAGGCGGTCGGGTGCCTGGGCGGTGCTCTCTCAACGCCAAGGGTCACGCAGACGACCGTTTGTATTGGCGGCAAGCCGAGCACATACCACGACGCCCAATACCGCTCGTGGATGCCGTCGGCCAGTCTACGCTACAAGCTCAAGACCAACTGGACCGCATACGCACAGTTCGCGACCGGCAGCAATATACCGCCAAGCAGTGTGTTCGACACCAAGGACGCGTTAGTAGGGGTTCTGCCGCACCCGACCGCCGTGAAGACGTACCAGATCGGCTCCGTGACGAAGTTCAATCGCTGGACCTTGGACGTAGATGCCTACTACAGCCACTTTCAGAATCCGTATTCCTCTTTTATCGAGCCGATCACGGGCGAAAGTTTCTTCTATCAGACTGGCCCCTCGAATACGAAAGGGGTCGAAGCCGAAAGCAATATCCTGATCGGGCGCGGCTTCAGCGTTTATGTGAACGGGACCCTTGGGTCGGCGAAATATCAGGGGGGCAGGAACTATGCGAACGGCGGGTTGTGGATCGCGAATAC
>PSRJ01000368.1 GCA_003175985.1 Terriglobia bacterium | reverse complement strand
GGCCGCGGCGAACATTCGGCGTGACTCGGCAAGGTACTTTCTCCAACTTCTTGTGACTTTGGGATATCCGGGGGTTGGAACATCAAAAAGCACGAGTTGGGCGATTTCCTCGTTTTGGGACAGCAGTTGCAGAGCCGCCTCGAAAGCCACTACGCCTCCATAGCAGTGTCCGCCAAAAACGTATGGCCCGCTTGGCGATACATCGCGAATTCCAGCCACCAGGAGCCGGGCCAGATCTTCGATCTTCAGCAGCCGATTGTCGCGCACAGGGTCCGGAGGGCAAACGATATAGAATGGCTGCTCTTCTCCGAGGCACTTCGCGAGATGACGCAGATAGTAGGGATTGGGGTCGGGCGCAAAACAGAAAAAGGGAAGGCGCGAGCCGCGTCGTTGAACCGGAAGAACGCAACCGGCACAAGGCCTGTCCGAACTTACGACCACTTGAGAAAGGATCCGCGCCAAATTGGCAACAGTGGGCTGCTCGAAGAACTCCATCCATTGAAGCCCTTCCAGATTTGCATTGATGCTTGTCTGGACCTCCCGGAACATCACAGTAGCGGAAAGCGAGTCGCCACCCAGGCTGAAGAAATTGTCATCGACGCCGATTAACCGCACATTCAAAATGCGGGTCCAGATCTCGATGAGGCTGGTTTCCATCGCATCCGGCGGCTGGGAGTATTCCATAGGGCGATCCGCGAGTACGCGAAACCGCTCAGCAAGCTCGCCGCGCCGCAGTTTACCAGCGGGGTCCCGCGGAATGGCATCCACGAAAATAATCCGGCGGGGAATCTTAAATGGAGCCAACCGAGCGGCCGCGAACTCGCGGAGCAGCGATTCCGACACAGAACAGCCGTTCCTGAAGACGACCGCGGCAGCCACTTCCTGGCCGAGCGTTGGATGGGGAACCGCGAAGGTGGCCACGTCCACTACGGCGAAATGCGACGCCAGGACGCGGTCCACTTCGGACGGAACAATCTTCTGGCCGCCTCGATTGATGATTTCCTTCAATCGTCCCGTGAGGTAGAGGAAGCCTTCGCTATCGAGCCGCCCGATGTCGCCAGTGCGAAACCAGCCATCCCGAAAGGCGGCGCGGTTCGCTTCCGGATCGTCGATGTATCCAGCCATCAAGGTGGGGCCCCGAACTACGACCTCGCCTTCAGTGTCAGAGGACAAAATGGCGCCGGACTCATCCATAATGGCAACCTCGGAGCCGATACTGCGACCCACAGATCCTTGCTTTCGAGCACCGGGGACATTTCGGGTGATCGCGACGGCTTCGGTCGTACCGTAGGCCTCGAAAACCGGCGCGTGTATCACCTCTTCGATCGACTGAAGCAGTGCCTGATCGGCCGGCGAACCGAAAGTTTGGATGAATCGAAGAGGGAGGTCGCGGAATGATTCCGGATGCTGCCGCGCCAGAGCCGTGATGGCGCGCAAGACGGGAGGAGCCCCACAAATCCACGTGGGGCGAAAATCTTCCAGCCACCTGGGAAAGAGATCGGGCTCGAACGTGGGCGTACAAATCACGGAGCCTCCGCATGATAGCTGGGTCAATACCGTGCCGAGTCCAAACGAATGATACAAGGGCGCCAGGGCGAGAAACCGGTCGGATTGACTCAGTTCCAAGGCCCTTGAATTATGCAAAGCGATGGCCGAGAGATTAGCGCAGGTGAGGGGAATCAGCTTGGGGCTGCCAGTGGTGGCAGAGGAATAGAGGAGCAGCGCTGCCTCGGTCTTGCGGCCCGGTCCCTTCGGCGCTCCATCGGACTCCAACGAAAAAACACCCGCCGGGGAATGATCAGCGCTATGGATTCGCAGGGTGCGAATTCCTAATTCTCGAGCCACGGCCAGGGCCTTCGAATCCGGTTCCTGGACGAGTACAATGCCTACGCCCAGGCGCGACAAATGGAAGCGATATTCGTCCTCTGTGAGCGCCGGATTCAGGGGAGCGCAGGCGGAGTCGCGGGCGATCGCCAGAAACGCTGTCACAAGTTCGGCGCCGTGCATCACCAGCGCGGCAGCTTCACCGGAAGCCAGGCCGCAGTCTTTCAACGCCTGGCTCGCGGTTTGGATGTGAGATTGAAGGGCGGAATAGCTGAGCGGAGCACGGCCGGGCGCCAGCAGGGCGACCGCGTCCGGCCTTTCGATTGCCCACCGTTCCACATCCAAAAAGCGATGGGACTCCCACGGGATACTATCCAACGGCATGGATGTTCGCGAGACTTAACCTATAGCCTAACCCTTGGGGAACTTTTTTTCCAGTCACAGCATAGAAGAAGGGACAGTCGATAAGTCTGGGCCGTGACCTGGATTGGCTGTCCAGGAGAACATGATCCGGGAATTTTCCAACGATAGCGGGACCACCGCTACGGACGGGAACGTGTAACACCCTTCGAAAAGGGGTTATTCTGAGCACCTATGCTTGGGCGAATTCTCTACCACGGGTGGAACGGGAGCCATGCGTAAAGTCGCTGATCCTTCCACGAGGAACGCGGCCGCCGCCCTCGCGATGGCGGCTGTGTGCATGGCGGTGGGATGCTCGTCCGATCCGGATCCTCCGTCCCAGCCGGAGGAACTCAGCCCGATCGTGGCGAGCACCCTCATCTCGCAGAAATGGTCTCATGACGAGCTGAATCACTTGACGGTAACGTTGCACTCCGACACACTCATCGGATGCGGCGTACACAACGATCTCTGGAAACGTGTCGAAATTCCGTATCAGGGCTTTACGGTCAATACGTATCAACTGACGGAGACGGGGCGTAAGGTCTTGTTCGCGATCGATCTCAAGGATTCAGGCAAATTCCATGAAGTTACGCTTCAGGGGCCCTATCTCGTCCAGGTAACCGGGATCACTCCGGGAAGCGAGGCGGACAGCCGTCAGGTCGCCATTCATTGGGAAATTGACTGGAACAAAGCGCCGGCCAGCTTGACGGCATGCCTCCCAAGATTCGAACTGTCAGGATCGCAGGTAGGACTCTTCAAACTCTCCGGTCAACAGTGGAGTTTTATTTCGCTGCTGAAGCCCGCGGATGTGACCGCGCCAACTCAAGCCGCCGACCCGTCTTTACCCTCGATCATACACCCGTAGTCCCCCTGAGTCGGAGCGGTACGACTCAACCAACAGACGTCGAACGCACGCTTTCCACCGTCCGCCTTCCGTAAGCCAGGGCGCCGGAGGCGTCTTCCACGGGTTCCTGGGGCGGGATGACGGTCAGGCCCGCGCGCCGCGCCGCATCGGTGAACGTCCCGACAACCGCCGCAACCTTGCCTCGCAACACGTCTCCAGCCGATTCCAGATATCGCTCCATCTCCTTCGTCGCATGCCGCGGAGCCGCCAGGATCAGCACGTTCGCCCACTGCGCGTCCACTTCGCGCGGGGAAATGTAATCTTTCTTCATGCGCTCCAGATTTTCGCTCCAAACTGCGTCAGCGCGGATGACTTCCGGGTCGGCGAGGTCCGGCAAGCGCCTTAGTCGGACACTACCTCGCATTTGGATCGCGCCCACGCCCCCGGCAAGCGCCAATTGCTCGGTGACTCCGTAGCGGGAATAGAAAACCACCAAAACGTTGGCGGACATCATGCGAGATCCATGAACAACAGTTCCCCGCCCGCGGGTCCGGCGCCGGAAATCGTCAAGGCCCGCTCCTCGCTTACCGCCGCTCCATCCCCCTCCTTCAGCGCAAGTCCGTTCACCGTGATGTTGCCTTGCGCGCACTGCACCCAGGCGTGGCGTCCGAGCGCGATAGGCTGCTCCAGAGATTGCCCGGACGCGAGCACGGAAGCGTACGCGCGAGCATCTTGGTGGATGAAAGCGGCCGGTTCCGGCGGATTCTCGTCGGGACCCACCAACAGCCGCAAGCGGCCCTGTTTTTCAGAAGGATCGTAGGCGAACTGCCGGTAGCGCGGGGCTACATCTTCCACAGCTGGGGTGATCCACACTTGCAGCAGATGAACCGGCTCGGCTTGAGAGGCATTGAACTCGCTGTGGATAACCCCGCTACCCGCCGACATCGCTTGAATCATGTTCGGCTGCAGCACGCGGCGTTCGCCCATGCTGTCGCGATGCGCCAGGCTGCCCTCCATGACGTAGGTAAAGATCTCCATATCGCGATGACCGTGCGCTCCAAAGCCTTTGCCCGGCGCGATGCGATCCTGGTTCAATACTCGCAACGCTCGAAAATTGTTGTGCGCCGGATCGGAATAGCTCCCGAAGGAAAACGTTTGATAGCTGTTGAGCCATTCGAGATCTACGTGGCCGCGCTCTTCACTCTTGCGTATGGTGATCATTTGCGTTCCTTCTCCAAGTTTAGCCGCTAACATCCGTGCATCGTCATGGGAAGTGAGCGGCCGAGGGCCGCAGCGCCACACCGATACCTGTGTTCGGGCTCGAAACTCAGGTCCTTGCAAATTGTTGAAACTTGGAGCGGGAGACGGGGATCGAACCCGCGACCAACAGCTTGGAAGGCTGTGGGTCCCAATTGCATCAATAACATAGAGTCACATGGAGTTGATTCTGGGTGATGAAGATGCCTGTATTTTAGGGGCCTGATTTTCAGCCATATCCAAACAGAGGGTCAATAGAGGGTATTTATGCGCGAGGTTTGACGGGCCTATGACGCCAACGGTAATGCCCAGCAGGTCGGCGGGACGAGCCCAGGCCCGCCTCATTGGAACAGTCGTTCATCGAATACGAACGGCTCTGGCTGGTGAAGCACAATCCTGCTGAAATCCGGATGCCGTGGGTTGAGGAGGTAATTCCATTCCTCAGGAACAACGGCGGAGCGGACCTTTAAGACCCCCGAAGGCTGGCCATCGAGCCATGCGTCTCCCAAAGCCCGTGTCGAGAGGTCTTTCAAACTCCTGTTGCCTCGGAGATCGATCTCCGAGATGATGGCGATATCGTCGGGCACTATTGCTGTTATCCGGACGTAGCCCGCAGGAAAATCCTGCCGTGACATATGGACCAGGTTTTCGAGAACAGCCAAAGCCACGCTCTGGGCCATATACACCATGCGTCTGCCTGGGGAATTCCATCTTCCGCCGACGCGAAACGCACCTTCTCCGTCCGGCGCCGCGTGAACGCGCCGGCAAACGCGATACGCTTCGAACGGCATCAGGAGAAAACGTTGTGTTCGATGCGGGTGAGGGTCTGCTCAACTAATCGGATTCCATCCTCGGTCTCCAACAGTTCAGACGGAGCGCGGCCGCCAAAGAGTGGGAGTGGGGTAGACAGCCAATGGGACGCCTTGTGCTCGTCACCGAATACGCCGATGGCATGCGCGATAACCGGCACTATCCGGGCTAGCGGTAGCTGTGGTGCAGTCATCTGGTCTTGCCCTTGTGGTAGCGGTCTTTGCTTGCCGATGCCGTCGTGATCGCCATGACAGCCTTCTTCTCCTCTTAATCTGTCATAGTTTCGCGCTTGGTGCAAAGCGCATGTCGGCCCAGGTACTCGGCCACGAGGCACTTGGGCGCCTTGGGCCGGCGGACAATGATCGGCGACAAAAAGAAGGCCAAGCCTGCCCGTACGCTGGAGCGGAAAGTCTTGCAATGGCCGGAGAAGAAGCGGGCCTGACTGGATCAGGGTTCAGATGCCTAATGGAGGGCTCGAAACTCAGATCCTTACAAATTGTTGAAACTTGGAGCGGGAGACGGGGATCGAACCCGCGACCAACAGCTTGGAAGGCTGTGACTCTACCACTGAGTTAC
>PSRJ01000030.1 GCA_003175985.1 Terriglobia bacterium | reverse complement strand
TTGTTATTTTCGCCGCCGTGGTTCTACTCATTGCCGTGATTCTGGTTTGGCAACTGTGGTCGGATTCCGGCGCGGCGCGACAGAAACTCGGCTGGGGGTTTCTCACTTCCCGTGCATGGAATCCGGTTTCGGAACAGTTCGGCGCTCTTCCCTTCATATATGGAACAGTGGTGACTTCGGTATTGGCGCTAATCATCTCCGTGCCATTAGGTGTCGGCGCGGCGATCTTTCTCTCCGAGTTGGCTCCGGCGGGGATTTCCAATGCGCTCACCTTTCTGGTTGAATTGCTGGCAGCCATACCCAGTGTGATCTACGGGTTGCTGGCCATCTTTACCCTGGTTCCATTGATGCGTGCTCACATCGAACCTTTCCTGAAAGCCACGTTGGGATTTCTACCGTTCTTCCAAGGTCCGGCATTCGGTGTCGGCTTCCTCACGGCCGGCGTAATTCTGTCGGTAATGACCTTCCCGTTTATCATCGCCGTTTCACGCGAATCGCTGTTGGCGGTTCCCCGGGAACAGCGCGAAGCGGCGCTGGCGTTGGGGGCCACCAAGTGGGAGAGTACGTGGCAAGTAGTAGTTCCGTACGCGAAACTTGGCATTATCGGTTCTATTTTTCTCGCACTGGCACGCGCTCTCGGCGAAACGATGGCGGTCACAATGGTAATCGGCAATGACCCGAGCGTACACGCTTCGCTCCTCGCTCCCGGGTACACGATTGCCGCGGTAATTGCGAACGAGTTTAGTGAGGCCACAGGGAGTGTATATCCCGCCGCCCTGATCGAGTTGGGTCTGGTCCTTTTCTGTCTTACCATCGTTATGAACGGCATGGCGCGGCTGATGATTCTCGCCACCACCAGGAAAGGTTCCAAGAGGCCGTAAGCATGCGATTGTCTTGGCGCAAAGCAGTGAACAACGTAATGCTGGCGCTTACGGCAATTTGCACGCTGGTCACAATTTCGGCATTGTTCGTGATTCTGGGATATCTGGTCTATAACGGCGGGAAGTCCTTGGATTGGAACTTTTTCACCAAGCTGCCCCTGCCTTCCGGCGAAGTGGGCGGTGGGATGGCGAACGCTATCGTTGGCAGCATGCAGATCCTGGCGGTAGCGGCGGCTATCGGGATCCCGATCGGATTCCTCGCGGGTGTGTACCTCTCGGAGTTTGAAGACAGAGGCTTCGCCCCTGTGGTCCGTTATACGGCGGATCTTTTGAATGGCGTTCCTTCGATCATCGTGGGCCTGGTGGCCTGGACACTGGTCGTTGTGCCCATGAGGCACTTTTCGGCTCTGGCCGGCTCCATCGCCCTAAGTATTATGCTGATCCCCATCGTGACGCGGCAGACCGAGCAGTTCCTGCGGGAAGTCCCTATGGCGCTGCGGGAAGGCGCGCTCGCTTTGGGAGCCACCAAATGGAAAATGATCGCCACGGTTGTTGTGCCCGCCGGTAGCAAAGGAATCCTGACAGGCATGATTCTCGGCGTAGCCCGTATCGCGGGCGAGACTGCGCCGCTACTTTTTACCAGTCTTAACAATCAGTTCTGGGGCGGGAGCTTGAATCAGCCGACGGCTACGCTGCCTGTAATGATCTACCTTCGAGCCATTTCGCCGTATGAGGATTGGCATCGGCAAGCCTGGGCGGCGGGCCTGGTTCTGATTGCGATAGTGTTGGTAGCAAACGTGTTGGCTCGATTGGTTCTCGCGCGGGGAATTTCAGTGCCGCGCACATGAGCGTGATCCATTATGACGAACGCCGGTCCGCGATCCTTTTCACCACCGCAACCAACTCAGCAGAATTCCGGAGCCTCGGTGTCAGAACCAGCGGCAAACCCTAAGCTGAGGACCAGCCACGTCAATTTTTACTATGGCTCCTTTCAGGCGCTGCACGATATCTCACTGGATATGCACGCCAATCAGATCACAGCATTGATTGGCCCGTCAGGGTGCGGCAAATCGACCTTCCTTCGAACGCTGAACCGGATCAACGAGACCATACGCCATTCGCGGGTGGAAGGAAAGGTTCTCCTCGATAACGAGGATGTGATGAATGTGGATGTCACGAGCCTGCGCCGCCGCGTGGGCATGGTTTTCCAGCGCCCCAACCCATTCCCGAAATCTATTGCGGACAACATTGCGTATGGCCTGAAGATCAATGGCATGGCGCCTCGAGGCGAACTTCGGGATCGGGTGGAGCAAAGTCTGCGCCGCGCCGCCCTGTGGGACGAAGTCAAAGACAAGCTCCAGGAGTCCGCTTATGCCCTCTCGGGGGGCCAACAGCAGCGGCTGTGCATTGCCCGCGCGCTGGCCGTGGATCCGGAAGTGCTTTTGCTCGACGAGCCGTGTTCCGCGCTGGATCCGATCGCTACCGCGAAGATCGAAGAGTTGATGTTCAGTCTCAAGGACCAGTGCACGATGGTCATTGTCACGCATAACATGCAGCAAGCCGCCCGCGTCGCCGACAACACCGGGTTCTTTCTTTTGGGCCGGCTGATCGAATTCGACAAGACCGATGTGATCTTCAAGAATCCTTCACGCAAGGAAACGGAAGATTACATCACGGGACGGTTCGGATAAAAGCTCCGGCGGTTCGCAGACAAGGAGTGTGCCGTGCGGCATTTTAGCGTCGAACTGGAAGAACTAAACCAAAAGCTGCTGCAGATGGGGGGCCTCGTGGAGTCGGCAATCCATCGCAGCGTCCGTTCTCTGATCGAACAGGACCGGGCGCTGGCCGAGGCGGTGATTCGCGACGAACCGCAGATCAATCAAATCGAGATAGAAATCGACGGCCTGGCAACGCGTCTTTTGGCATTGCGCCAGCCCGTGGCCCGCGACTTGCGCCTCTTGACTGCCGCGCTTAAGATCAACACCGACTTGGAACGGATCGGCGATCTGGCGGTTCACGTCGCCGAGCGATCGCTCTCGTTAATGCACCATCCGCTTGTGAAACCGATGACCGACATTCCCAAAATGGCATCTCTAGTACAGTCGATGCTCCTTAAGTGCCTGGATGCCTTCGTGCAGGGAGACGCTGATTTGGCCCATTCCGTGCTCCTTTCCGATGATGAGGTAGACCGGCTGCGGGATGCCGTTTACGGTGAACTGCTCCAGATCATGCAGCGCGATCCGACGGTTCTAACTGCTGCTATCGACTTGCTTTTCGTCGCCCGCAACCTGGAGCGTATTGGCGATCATGCGACCAACATCGCGGAAGACGTTGTATTTCTGGTGAAGGGAATTGATGTGCGTCATCACGCCAAGCAGGGAGAAGCGCTGTGAGCATCCAAACAGTTTGGAGGTATCATCGAGTATATGCCGCTTGAGAATCATCAGGACCGTGCGGTTCTTGTGTTGAACCCAGGTGAAAAGGACGCCAAGCTCATTGCGTCCCTGTTGGAAAAAGTCGGACTGGATGTGATGCATGCCTCGAATACAAATGACGCCCTCGATCTATTCAGCGGCCCTGCTCAGTCGGCGCGATTACTGGTAATCGATGAGGCCGTTTCGCCCGCTTCGATGCCGGCATTTTTGAATTGTGTTCGCTCGCTCGACCCGGGGATTCGTATTCTCTTGGTTTCCGGCCGGGAAGATTTCGACCCCAGCGAGCCTTGGGTGGAATCCACGACGCATAGCTTCCTGATGAAACCCTTCCGGCGCGCGAAATTTCTTGCATCCGTGCTGCAGCTCACGGGCGAACCCCTAGTCCGCACTGCCTAGCGCCGGCGATGCAGCGCTTTTGAATACTGTGCGGCACTTTAGCGTTGAACTCGAAGAGCTGAATCGCAAACTACTGGAAATGGGAGCGCTGGTGGAATCCTCGATCCACCGGGCAGTCTGTTCCCTCATTGAAGAAAACCGGCCGCTCGCGGAGGAGGTGCTGCGCGACGAATCGACCATCAATCACATGGAAATGGAGATTGATGGCATGGCGACGCGCCTGTTAGCGCTCCGGCAGCCTGTGGCGCGGGATTTGCGGCTGCTGACGGCGGCCCTGAAGATCAATACGGACCTGGAGCGCATCGGGGATCTCGCCGAGCACATTGCGAAACGAGCTCTATCGCTGATGCACGATCCGCTGGTGAAGACCCTGCCCGATATCCCGCGCATGGATTCGCTGGTGCGATCGATGCTGCACAAATGCCTGGACGCTTTTGTGCAAGGCGACGCCGAGCTGGCCCGCTCCGTCCTGGTCTCCGATGACGAAGTGAACAGTTTGCGCGACTCCACCTACCGCGAACTGCTGGAGGCCATGCGCCGCGATCCCGTGCTGGTACCCGTAGCGATCAAGCTCATTTTTATCGCGCGTAATCTGGAACGTATAGGGGACCACGCCACGAATATCGCTGAAGATGTCGTATTCCTGGTGAAAGGCATCGACGTCCGCCATCATTCCAAGCTGAGTGAATCGTAAGCGCGCGCATCAATCCCTTGACAGTATTCCGCCCGGCGGTATCTAATGAGGCCAGATCCTGCAAGCAAAGAAGATTTCCTATGAATTCCACACGGAGAACGTTCCTGAAAGCCGGCTCCGCCGGTGCTCTGGTTTCGGTGCTTGGCTTCGATCTCAAACCGGCATATGCGCAATCCCGCGAGCTGAAGATCTCGCGCACCACTGAAACCCGCTCCACCTGTCCGTATTGCGCAGTGAGCTGCGGCATCATCATTCACACGCTGGGCGACAGGGCCAAGAATGTCACGCCGCAAGTAGTGCACGTGGAGGGCGATCCGGATCATCCGATCAATCGCGGCACTCTGTGCCCCAAGGGCTCTTCGCTCCAGCAGGATATTGTGAACGAACGGCGGCTGCTCAAGCCGCAGGTGCGCCGGCCGGGTTCGGATCGTTGGGAGGACATCTCCTGGGAAACTGCCATTCACGAGATCGGGCGGCTGGTCAAAAAGACTCGCGACGAAACCTTTGTGGAGAAGGACGCGCAAGGCCACACGGTGAATCGCTGCGAAGGCATCGCTTTCACCGGCGGCTGCACCGATACCAACGAATTCAACTACCTGGTTGTGAAGAGCATGCGCAGCCTGGGGGTCTGCTACCTGGAAAACCAGGCCCGTGTTTGACACGGACCGACGGTCTCCAG
>PSRJ01000023.1 GCA_003175985.1 Terriglobia bacterium | reverse complement strand
CGCCCGGAGAGATTCGAACTCCCGACCTTCTGGTTCGTAGCCAGACGCTCTATCCAACTGAGCTACGGGCGCGTCTCGCAATGCGGTGACTCCTTCACTTTACCCAAGCGCGCCGCACACGCGCAACTGAACTGGATGCCCGTTTCGCCCATGCTATACTTAATACTTTCCTGCTGCGATCCAGGGGAATTATTATGCCGAAGCTCAAGACTCACAAGGGTGCGTCTAAGCGGTTCAAGAAGACGGGTACCGGCAAAGTCGTTCGCAATCATGCCTTTGCCCGCCATATCCTGACCTCGAAGCCGCACAAACGTAAGAAGAAACTGCACCAGAGCGTGGTGGCCGAACCGGCCGATCAACCCAAGCTCCAGCGCATGCTCCCGTATTAGCGGGAGCGATTGCCGCGGACGGTGCGCGTGGCACGTGCCCGATCCGCCAATCCAAATTGATAACAAGGAGATGAAACGTGCCTAGAGTGAAACGCGGGACCCACCGCAGAGCATCCCGGAAGAAGACTCTCGAACAGGCTTCCGGTTACTTCCTGACCAAAAGCAAACTCCATCGCGCCGCCCAGGAGGCTGTGGAGCGCGGCCTGAAATTTGCCTATGTCGGCCGCAAGAATAAGAAACGGGATTTCCGTTCCCTTTGGATCGTGCGGATCAATGCCGCCTGCCGCGAAGCGGGAATTTCGTACAGCCAGTTTGTGCATGGGCTGAAAGCTGGCGGCATGGAACTGAATCGCAAGGTGCTCGCCGATGTCGCGCTGCATGACGATGCCGCTTTCCGCCAATTGGTTGGCGCGGCCAAAGCAGCCTTGGAGAAGGCATGAGCCCCGTCGAGCAGGAAACCGATTCTCTGAGCAGCCTGGAGCAGCGCATCCAGCAGGCCGTGCAACTTGTAGAGCGCTTGCGTTCAGAGAAGGAAGCCGCGCTCGAACAAGCCACTGAGTCCAAGGCGGAGGCTGCCCGGCTGGCGGAAGAAGTCCGGGTCCTGCAGGCGGAGCGCAAGCAGGTCCGGCAGCGCATCGAAAAGTTACTGGGACAGATCGATCAGTTGAGCGTCGGTTGAAACTCCGGAGGATCGGATGGAAAACAGCGCGCCTGAAAAGCAATCGGTTCGCGTCACCATCCTGAGCCGGCCGTATACTCTTCTCGCGGCCGGCGATCCGCGTGAAGTGGAAGAGGTCGCCGCCAGCGTGAACGACCTGATGCTCTCGATTGCCGCCAAGGCTCCGAATGCCGACACTACAAGTATTGCGGTGCTGGCGTGTCTTCACCTGGCCGATAAACTGCGCACCCTCGAGCGCGACCTCAGCCTGCTGAAGGAGCGCGTGGACCGTAAGTCCGAAGAGTTCGCCGGCATGCTCGAACAATTGATGATATCCGCAGGAGAGCCGTAATGTTCTATCCAAAACTCGCTCTTTGTCTGGTAGCACTGCCGTTGCTGGCGGCGCTCTCGTATCAATCGGAAATCGCCCAGTGGCGCGAAAAGCGCGAGGCCCGTCTGCAGCACGATGGCGGCTGGCTGACAGTCGCGGGTCTTTTCTGGCTGCATGAGGGACAAAACGTCTTCGGCTCGGCGGCCCGGAGCGACGTGGTCCTCCCGGCCGGGCCTGCCCGCGCGGGTATCTTCGAACTTCACAACGGCAAAGTTACCGTGAAAATGGACGGCGCCGCGCGTGAGGTGAGAGCGGACACCGACGACGTAGTGAACGTTGGAAGACTTCACTTGTACGTCATCAAGCGCAGTGACAAGATCGGAATCCGTCTCAAGGATCCCGAGAGCCCCTACGTGCGCGCCTTTCACGGAATCGAATACTACCCCGCGCGCGAAGAATACAAGCTGACCGCTCAGTTCGTCGCGGACCCAAAGAAGATTCCGATCACCAATATTCTCGGCCAGACCGAACCTGAAGATAGCCCCGGATATGTGGTATTCCGGCTCAACGGCAAGGAGTACCGGCTGCGGCCGGTCTACGACGATCCCAATTCCAAGGATCTGTTCTTTATCTTTAAAGACCAGACCGCGGGCAAAGAGACTTATGGCGCCGGCCGGTTTCTCGATACCGACCCTCCCAAGGATGGAAAGGTCGTTCTCGATTTCAACAAGGCCTATAATCCGCCATGCGCTTTTACGCCATACGCCACGTGCCCGCTGCCGCCTCCGGAAAACCGGCTGGCCGTACGGCTTGAAGCAGGCGAAAAGACGTACGGGCACTAGCCGGGGCGGCGACCGGAATTACTGCCGGCCAGGCGCGGATTTCTGCTGCTCCTCGAGGATCGCCCGGAACATGGCTTCCTGAATGTCGGCTTCGACATAGCAATTGGCGGCATCGATAAACGGGTTGGGACGGCCGTTCCCAAGTTTTGCGTACTTGTCCGTCATACTGTATTGAGCGGGGTGGTCTCCCAGCGGCACGTCGCAGGGGAGCGTGCGCACGAATTTGAAGGAGCGATTCATCTCGGCGATCACGTCGGGCGTCAACGGCTGCGGCGAACGCAAGCTGCAACCGATCATTACGTTGTAAGCCTTTCCGCCCTCTTCCACTCTCGTCGTCCACGTTGTGCATCCGTGGGTATGGCCGGCCGTGAGGTGTGCGACCAGCGTTGTGCCTCCCAGCGTAACGGACTCCCCGTCACGCAGCACTTTGTCGACTGGGTGCTCCTTGCCGCCCGGCTTCATCGCCTTGAGCGCCGGCACATCTTCGGCCATTGCCATTACCTGCGCGCCGGTTAATTCCTTCACCAGCGCATCGCCTTCCTGATGATCTCCATGGGCATGGCTCCCGAGGAGGATTTTGATATCGCTGAACTTGAATCCCAGTTGCTCGACTGACTTTCGAATTACCGGCACATTGCGCTCATATGTGCTGTCGACAAGGATATTCCCGTCCCGAGTAACGATGAGGAAAGAACTCAGGGTCTTGGTGCCGACATAGTAGATGTTGCCGATAATTTTGTGCGGCGGGAACTGCGTGGTCGCGTCCTCGGGCGTCCCCATGTTGCGGCTCAATATGGAGCGCGGAGTATAAGTGCGTCCCCGAACGGTGACAGCCGGATGGTCGGGCGGCTGCCCCTGGCAGTACCCCATCCCTGCACCCAGGCACAATCCGAAAATCAACACGGCTTGACGCATGGCGCCTCCTCGCAAGAAACCGTCGCCAGGCAGGCAACGCTATAACAACCCTATCACTGCGCAAGCCCTTTGGCTGGCCTTGCGCTCGAAAATTTCGTGTGATAGCGTTTCAACCACTCTGGGTGATTCGTCGGAAGGAGGGCGTATGCGCCATCTGCTACTGACGGGAATTTTGCTGGTGAGCCATTTCGCGTCCGCACAGACGCTGGGCGAGATCACCGGCGAGTTGAAGGATCAAAGCGGTGCGGTCGTTCCTGATGCGGCCGTAACCGTCGTCAACACCGGTACCACTGCTTCACGGTCCACTACGACCAATGAGGCGGGGGTCTACAGTTTCCCGTCGCTGGTCCCGGGTACGTATCAAATCAAAGTGGAGGCGCGGGGTTTTCAGCCTATCCTTCGCAACAACATCGAACTCCAGGTGCAGCAGACTGCTCGCATCGATTTCACCCTTACCGTGGGACAAACCTCTCAAGTCGTGGAGGTGAGCGGCCTGAGCCAATTGCTGACCACCGAAAACGCCACGGTAGGTACGGTCATTGGGCAAAAGAGCATCGAAGACCTGCCTCTCAATGGCCGTAACTTCCTGCAGTTAGTCGCCCTGAGCCCCAACGTGACCTACGGTTTTATGGCGCCTAACAATGTACAACGGCGCCAGGGAGGGTCGCGGACCGAGCAGAACATCTCGATCGCGGGCATGAGGGGCGTCTGGAATAACTACACGCTCGACGGCATCGCCAACACCGACGTTAATTTCAATTTGTATATCCAGCTCCCGTCTGTGGATGCACTGCAGGAGTTCAAGGTGCAAAGCGGCATCTATCCGGCGGAATTCGGCCGCGAAGCCGGCCAGATCAACGTCTCCACCAAGTCCGGGACCAACGACTATCACGGAACCGTATTCGAATTCCTGCGCAACAGCAAACTGGATGCGAAACCTTACGATTTCATCGGGGCTTCGCCTGCCAAGGCGCCCTTCCGCTGGAATCAGTACGGCTTCACACTGGGCGGCCCCATCCGGATTCCCAAGCTGTTCAACGGGCGTAACCGTTTGTTCTTCATGTCGAACTTCGAAGGATTCAAGAGCCGCCGGACGGATCTTGGCCTATACACGACGGCCCCGGATTCCTGGCGGCACGGGGATTTTTCTTCGTTCGCCACGCCGCTTTATGATCCACTCAGCCGCACGACGGGCCCCAACGGCGTGGTCACAGCTTCGGTATTCCCCGGCAACCGGATCGACCCCGCTCGCTTCGATCCGATCTCCCTCAAGTTGATGGAGTTCTGGCCGCTTCCTAATCTCAATACGCCTACGGTTTCGAATAACTATCAGAATCCCCAGAAAACCACCATCGACAAGAACCAGTTCAACCAACGCATCGATTTCAATGAGAGCGCCCGGTCGCAATGGTTCGGACGTTTTGGCTGGACTGATGAATTCACGGTGCAGCCGGGGCTCCCGCTAAGCGGAATTACTCTGGGCACCAATTCCAAGCAGTACATGGTTTCCAATACCCGGGTCCTGTCGCCCGCCAAGGTGAACGAGTTTCGCTTCGGTTACACGACTCTTTACAATGCCAGCTCCCAAGAGTTGAGCGGAAAGCGCGATGTAGTGAAGGAGCTGGGGCTTCCGTTTTCCACTCCGGATCCCCAAACCTGGGGCATTCCCACTGTTACCGGATTGAACCTGGGCCTCAGCGGATTTGGCAACGACAGCAACGGTCCTTTTGTTCTCAACGACAAGATTGCCCAAGTCCTCGACAATTTCTCGTGGATTCACGGAAAGCACTCGCTGCGGTTCGGAGGCGAGTATCGCTGGGATGTCTATAACAATTCCGGCAACCAGTTTCCCCGGTCCCAATTCACGTTTAACGGTCTTTACACGTCAAATCCGAATGGGCTGATCGGCGGGAATTCGGCAGCCGACATCCTCCTGGGGACGATGTCCCGCACGGATCTGGCGGTCGGCATCGCATCGGGAGATTTCAAAGCAAACAGCCTCGCGTTTTATCTGGACGACACCTACAAGATCGCTCCTAAGTTGACGCTGAGCATAGGGATGCGCTGGGAGGCGGTGCAGCCGTGGAAGGATAGTTTGCAGCATGCGGTGAACTTCCAATTCAAGTCGCCGCTTCCCTTCGCGGTGAATGTCGACCCCAGCCTGCATCCGGTTTATGTTCGCACCGGCACGGGAGACTTCTACCAAGGCGTAGATATCCGGTACATTGGGGTGCAGACTGCCAGAGACGGGCGGCTGGGCGATCGTTTGGTCGATTCGGACTGGAATCTCTTCGCACCCCGGTTCGGCATCGCCTACAGCCCTTCGAGCAAGTGGAGTTTCCGCACCGGATTCGGCATTTTCTATTCCCAGGAAACCGCCAATTCGAAATTCGATCTGAACCGCGGGTTGTCCGGCCGCGCCAGCCAAGTCCCGAGCCTCGGTGGAAAGCCGACGGTGACGTACGGCAACTTCTTCAGTGCCGCAACACTGCCGATCAATTTGCCTGCCGGTCTGACCTGGGGAGTGGCGCCCGATATCGGCACACCGTACTCGATGATGTACCTGTTCAACATCCAACGGCAATTGGGCACAAGCTCGACTCTTGAAATCGGCTACAACGGAGCCTTGCATCGCCATTTGCAAAACCAGAACAACGGTGCCGGGCTGTTGCCTTACAATAGTCCCGGTTTGCCTCCTGGAACCAATGTAGCGCCTGCTGCCAGAGACCCTTATCCGGAGTTTCCGGCTGGGATTGAACTGACCGAAGGCGGTGGGCGAGGCAGCTATAACGGACTGGGCGTCAAGCTGACGCAGCGATTGCAGTCCGGTTTGACTACGCTGATCAGCTACACCTGGTCCAAGGCGCTGGATGACGGCAGTGCGATTCGGGGCACAGGGATCGCCGGCGCCAATGTCGGCGACATGTATCCCGAGAATCCATGGTGCCGGCGCTGCGAGAAAGGACCTTCGGCCTTTAACACGCCGGCCCGTTTCGTGGCCTCGATCCTTTACGAACTCCCGGTGGGGAGAGGTAAGAGCTTTGTGAACCGGGGCGGCGTGTTGAACCAGGTAGTAGGTGGCTGGCAGACTAGCGGCATCTTCACCGCTCAGAGCGGCCGGCCGCTGTACCTATTCGCCGGATGGGATGCCGCCGGCCAGATCATTCAGGGAAACCAGAATCGCCTGAACGCAACCGGTATCGATCCCTATCTGCCCCCGGAAAAACAGAGCGCCGATCAGTGGTTCAATCTGGCGGCTTTCTCCAATCTGACTGCAGGACAGTTCGGGAACGTGGGACGCAACATCCTGACTGGTCCCAGCGTGTGGACTTTGGATTTCTCCGCTATAAAGAACTTCCCGATCAAGGAGCGGCAAGCCCTTCAGTTCCGCCTCGAGACGTTTAACACGGTGAACCATCCCGCGCTGGGCAGTCCGATCACGAGCTGGGGTGGTAGCAACGCGAAACCGGCGCCAAACTTCGGGCAGATTCGGGACACCGTGACGGGCGGAACCTTCTTTACGCCCGGCACCGCCTACCAGATGCGCCAATTGCAGTTCGCTTTGAAATACATCTTCTAGGGTAAGCGGACCTTCGCCGGCTTTCGAGTTTCCTATTGCGAGCCGTCGCTGTTGGCCCAGGCGATAAACTTCCGGGCGACTGACGTCCCTAACTGGTTGCCCGAGACAAGATCAATGGGGTAGTGAATTCCTGCCCAAATTCGGGAGTCGCCGGCTTCTTTGCCTACTGCGCGAATGAAATCCGCGCGCTGGGGGAATAGATATGCCAGAATTTCCGCTCGCGAGCTTGAGAACGTAGCGTGGTTCGACGGATAGCTCGGATGATTCGGGACAGGAAAGATCGGCACGATACTGGTATCGAGTTGAGAGGGACGAATGTACCAATACGCGTACTTGCCGTCCTGACTGGCGATGAAAGTGTCGAAGAACGAGATCGCGAGTAAGGCATAGGCTCGCGCCCACCGGGGTGGGTTCTGATCGAGCCGGTCTTCGAACATCCACTTGTTCTCATATACGTAATGCCAGAAGTTCAAGCCTTCGGGGCTTTGCCAATACATGGCCCGGGAGTTGGTCGCGAATGCAGCAGGGCCGCGCGGAGTATCTCTTACGAGCCCAACTTCCGCCACCATTTGGGTGGAATCGCACGCCGGCGGAGCAGGTGGGCGAAACTCACTGGGAGCGGTGAGGAGGAAGGGCTTCCAATTGATTGCGGTTACGTTGGCGGGGTTACTGCCCACCCACATACATTTGCCGGTGGGAACGGTGCCGCCAAAAACGGCATCGGAACCGTCGGCTTTTGCGACTTCGATGACGCGTTGCGCCACTTTTTTCCCGAGATCCATTCCCGCGAAGTAGTCGGTCGGAAACGCGAGTCCGGCGTAGAGCTGGGACTTGCCGGCTTCCTCCGCCATGGATTGAAAGCTTGCGGCTTCAGTGGGAAACAGATAGGCGAGCACTGCCGCGGCGGCGGCGGCCGTGGCCGCGTGCTCGGATGGATACGACGGGCTGCGCGGCGTGGGTAACCTTGTTTTCAGCGTAGGATCGAGCTGGCCGGGGCGCGGCCGATTGTAGAAGTATTTCGATTCCCATGCTGCAACCGTGGCGTCATACATGGCCATCGCCACATAGGTGTAGACACGATGAGGGAAGCCGGTTATAGGCAGGCCGGACAGGATGCGATTGGTAATCACTTCAAACCACTGATATGGGGGCGCGCCGGCGCTCCAGAATCGCACCTGGTCGGCAATGTAGGGATTAGGTTCCGCGACGGCGTTGCGCACCCAGGCCAGTTCTCCTCTGGTTGCGGCAGCGTCCGGGGGTGCCGGCACGCGATAGTCTTTGCCGGACGAAATCGCCCAGGTTTTCCAGGTGCCGGCCTTAGGCTCGACCTGCTGGTCTGAAGTCTGTCCAAAACAAGCAGCCGCAGAGATCAAAATGAGACTGCATGGGAAGTGAGTGAAACGAGACATGACTCATCCCTCCTGTGGAGTTGCGATTCGCCTCGAGGGGGATGAGGAAACCCCGGAGGCACCGGGGAGATTCTCTTGTGGCCGAGGCGCATTGGAAGAGAAGGCGGTAGCAGTTCCCCAACTCTCCGCTCTCCGATTTCCAGCGTCAAGAATTCTCTTACTTTGAGGTTTGCGTGTCAACCGGTGTACAGGTCGTTCGCTGGTTAACCTTTTATCCAGTTCGGGCGTCTAAGCTGGAGACGGGAGGTCGAGATGCGCGCCTGCGCCGTGATTACCGCTGCCTGCCTCAGCCTGGGGGCTCAGGTCCCGCAGCCGCCTACGCGTCCAGAGGACCTGTGCAGCGTGGAAGGCACGGTGACCAACGCTGCCACCGGTGCGCCGGTGAGAAAGGCTACGATCCTGGTGGGCCGCACCGATGTAACGCCCGGTCCGAATGCTCTGCCGCGGAATTACACTACCGCTACAGACGCATCCGGCACGTTTGCCATGAAGGATCTTGAGCCTGGGAAATACCGGATCACGGTTTCACGCACAGGGTTCGTTTCAATGGCTTATGGCGCCCGCGGGGCTAACCGTTCCGGCACTACGCTCTCGCTGGAACGCGGCCAAAAAATCACGGGCGTCAATGTGCGCCTTACACCTCATGGGGTGGTCACGGGCCGCATTGTCGACGAGGATGGGGAAGCAGCTTCGGGACTTTCGGTGCAACTGGTTTCACTCCAAAACCGGCAGGGCAGGCAGCAAGGGAACGCGGTTGCCGGGGTCGGGAATACCAATGATTTGGGCGAGTACCGGATTTTCGGAGTCGCGCCCGGAAAGTATTACCTCAGGGCAACCCCGCGCAACAACTTCGAAGTCGCTCCTTTCGGCCAGGACCGCTCGAATAGTCAGCCCGAAGAAGATTACGTATCCACTTACTTTCCGGGGACCAGCAATCCGGCAGCGGCAACGCCCATTGAGGTTACCAGCGGCGGCGTCACCAGCGGCATCAATCTCAGCTTGTCCAAAGTACCGACGGTTCATGTGAAAGGCTCGATCAGCGGTGGTCTGCCAACCGGGCGCCGCCAGATTCAGATCGTTTTGCAGCCCAGGAACGTCAATTTCTCCGGCGGGTTTCGGCCTAACTTCGTAGATGCTTCCGGCAAGTTCGATATTCGAGGCGTCTCGCCAGGGCAGTATCTGCTTTCCGCGATGTGGAATGACGGCACCCGCAGCTTATCGGCCAGCATGCCCATCGACGTCGGGGTTTCGAATGTCGAGAACATCGCGATGGAGCTCCGGCCGGGAATGGATATCTCCGGGCGGATACGAATCGAAGGGGACGCAAAAACCGATCTTTCCAGTGTGAACGTGAACTTGCGGCCGCGAGACAACAACGGACGTTTCTTCGGCGGCACTGCCGGAGCCCGAGTGAAAGACGACAACAGCTTCCAACTCCGAAATGCGGGCGCCAGCATTTACGAGCTGTCGGTGTTCGGGCTGCCGGAGGGCTATTACGTCAAATCGGTCAGGGCTGGCCAAATCGATGTGCTGGTGAACGGGGTGGACCTCACCAGGGGCGCCGTAGAGCCATTGGATGTTCTGCTCAGCCCCAACGCGGCCACGGTGAGCGGTGCAGTACAGAATGCCAAAACGGGACAGCCGGCTCCGGGCGCAACGGTGGTGCTGGTGCCGCGCGAAAAGGAACGCCGCGAGCAACAGCAGTACTTCCGGACCGTTACCACCGATCAAAACGGCGCTTATACGTTTCGCAGCGTGGTCCCCGGCGAGTACCAGGCGTTCGCCTGGGAGGATATCGAGCCCGGCGCCTACACTGACGCAGAATTTCTCAAGCCGTTCGAAACCAAGGCGGAAGCCCTCACGCTCCGGGAAAGCGACCGCAAGGCAGTTTCACTAACCATGATCCCTGCGGAACAATAGATGCGGTGAGTGTGATTAGCCCGCGAGTGCTCCAGCCGGCGATGCGAACTCACCGGAGGTGGCACCTGCGCGTTGAGCGCTACTCGCGGCCGCTTATTGCACCACAACGGTCACCTGCTGCTGGGAATCGTTGTTCTGCCCGATTGTCAGCACTACAGGCTGGGGTCCCGACGCGATGCCATTCGGCACTACTGCGTTCACCTGGAGCAGTCCGGATACCGTTCCCGGCGAAGGGCCGACATAAAGCAGCGGGGCCGGCTGGCCGCCGATGCTCAGCGATACGGGCGCAGCCGGGTAGAAGAAATCGGCGGCGTCCGTGGCCTTGCAGGACGTGGAGACGAGCGCGTTGGAGCACGTCTCCCCACGGCCAAACAGAACGCTGCCGTCGGGGGCGGGCTGCTGCAACACGCCGGCGCCGGTGGCGAAAAGCGTGATGACCGATCCTTTCGGCGCGGGAGTCGCGGTGCCGTTCGGCGTGCCCCTGTTCGGGTCCGACGGACTCGCATTCAAAATCGCTCCCTGCCCGCTACCGTTCTGCGCGGCAGTAAAGATCCCCGGTGCCGTGTCTTTCGTCGCTACTGGAAAGGGAGCGGTCGTGCCATTATGAATGACCACGACATTCACGCTGGTTTGCCCGGCGATTCCGTAAGGCACAACGGCATTGATCTGGTTCGACCTGTAATACAACATTGGTGCTGCGATTCCATTGAAATATACTCCTTCGTGAGGGCTCGTAGACTCGGGGAAATATTCGCTGCGGCGGCTCAGATCAGTCGGATACAGCCCGGCTTCATTGTAGTAAGCGGTAACCGGAGCCGTGCCGAGGTGCGAGCCGAAAATGGACACGATGGCGCCCGGGGAAATCACCGGCTGTAGCGTGGCGGCGTTGACGACCGACTGGATCACGGGAGGGACACCATTTAGCTTCAGAGTTATGCTAACTCCGGCCCCGTCAGAGAGTTGGCCGCCCGTGGGGGCGAAGCTAATAAAGCCGAGGTAATTGCCAGCAGGCATGTACGGAACTATCGTTGGATTGAGGCCGACCGCAACGCCGGCTGTGTATGGCCACGCCGGAGCAACTCCGGCGGAAGGAGAAACAAATAAGAAGCTACGGTAATCGGTTAAAGGAAAGGACGGCGTGAACTTGAAATAGTGAAAACCGGTCGGGCCGCCGGTATTGTATACAACTCCGATTCCAAACCCATATGGACCAGGCAAATCCAAAGAATCCGCCGCGGCGGTGAAAGAGATGTTGCTCAATACAGCGTCGAGTTTTGGCTGCGTGGATGCGATTCCGGGCGCATAGCAGTACCAGACGAATGCCGCTCCAATCTTTATGGCCAGATGAAGAGCCGGTCTCATGGCGCGCTCCTTCCGGTCACCTGGAGCCGTATCGTGGCCGGCGATTGGCCCGAGGGCACAGCGATTGGTATCGCCGTGCTGGCCATTGGAAGCGGGATGCCGCCACTACTCAACTGGAATTGCGCACTGAAGACCACTAGTTTTACGGCGGTATCGAACGGGATCGCGATCTGGTGACTCCTGCCGCCGGAGTCCTGCGAAGTTAATGCCGCCGGGACAAATGGGATGCCGCCCTGCGGCGGACTGGCAGTCCGCCTCCGCAAGTCAGCACCCCGCCGGCGCACGTTCCCAGGCTCTAGCATCGTCGCCGTTCGCGGTTCGGTACACGAGCATGACCGCCACTTGGCAGACGAGACTTTGCAGTTCACATCGATTGGCAATTCACGTGCTTCGGACATCACCACGCGGGGCCTGATCGCATACTAAGTCTACTGGTCGATACATCTACTTGACCGTAGGGCCTTGGCTTGGGCGCTTAAGCGGGCTATGCACTTCGATCTGGCCTGCCTTAAATTCTCGTCCCCGGATCAGTACCGGCTGGTTGCAGTTGCCGATGTCTGGGTAAATCCAAATGTCGGGCACCCCTTGCTCTGGCACCATCTCTAGACGCTGAAGCATATGATAGTCAACCGTTCTTCCCCAGCCCTTCCCGCAAATTTCTTCGCCATTGATCGGGCGCGTGTACGTCGTGAGATCCGTTGCCCCGAGCTTGGCCACTACAATCGAGCTGAATCCTGATTCCCCTGTGTCGCCAAAGGCAACGAATTTGCTGTCCGAAGACCAAAAGAAAGTGGAAATACTGCTATGTAACGGTTCAAGCGAGTCATAAGGACCGAGGGGTCTGTGATCCTTCGTCACTGGATAGACTTCTTCTCCTGCTAGGCCCTCGTAAGTAGGATCGTCGCTCAGTATTCTGTTTCCCTCCCGACCCTTCGTAAGGTCATAAAGGAGGTATCTCTCCGAAACGACTACTGACCGTTGTGGATAGAATTGTCTATAGGCTATCCAATGCTGGTCAGGTGATACCACCGGATCCCGCGACCCGATGTGGTCAAGAATTCCGCCGTCGATTCGGCTCACAATCCACACATGTGGGCCATCATTACCCGCAACCTCCCCAAATACCAGAAGCCGGTCACCCCGAAGGGGACAAACCTGCGACACGGTTCCGGGTAGCTTCAAGTCGATTGTCTTTATGGAGCCGTCCTTCAGCTCAATCGTGAGCCCGTCCCCGCCAGCTTCCAATGTCGACTTGAATGTCATTCCTTCGGGCAATGGGACAGCCTCGTTTGGTTTACCGCAAAGCTGCGGTTGATCTTGCCGAATCTGTGCTAGTCCAGGCAAGCCTAACAAAAGCAGTAAGGCAACTGATTTGCCAATATCCAAATATCCAAAATCAGCCATTACTTGATCCTAATGGGGTAATAGTTTCGCCAGTCACTATTAGCAAAGCTGTGACCACCACAACCTTTATCGGATGTATACATGTCGATGTGCGCCACGGTGCCCGGCCAATTAGGAGAACCATAATCCTTCCGGCAGTCAGGACACGTGTCAAGGACAACCTTCAAATCCACACTGCCATCAGAATTCAGAACTGGAGTGTTGCCAGGGTTTAGGAGCATTACGGAGTCAGAGCAGTTCCAATGCGGGCGTGTTGTGTCCCCGGGCCCCGGATAAACAGCGAGTGTCTTAGCATTCTGAAGAGACTTGCCACAAGCTCCCATGTCGGGAGGCGCTTCCAGGGCAAAGATGTTCCCATTTCCAGTGCCAGTCTCCAGGGTGAACCCGGGCGGCACGGTGGGAGAACACGCCGCGTAAAGTTTAGGTGTAACCGAAGGACCGAATGTCTTCAGCAACTGCCCCTGAAATATACTCGAGTCCTGAGGAAAACCACCTCCGTTCAAGCTGGCTTGCTGAATGAACTGTGCATTCAAGCGATAGACGGCGCCGGAACAGCCGCCACCCGAAAACACGTACGCGTTGCCAGTGGCGGTCGATACATTCTGGCAGCTTTTCTCATCCGCTGTATTGTATTTGGAAAAACGTGTCAGACCCAGTGTGGTGATGTCCGGGGCACGTGAATTGCCAATCGACGTGAACTGCAAAGTCTCGTCTGCCCAAGTGGCGGTCATGCTCGTGTACCGAGCCGCGAACGGGAGACTAGTTAGATCTATGTATAGAGGGTAGGAGGTAGTACCGCTCTGGTCTACGCTAGCGTTGGCTTTCGTCGCGATATTCGTGGAAATCGGCCCGCCGCTACCATCGACATTTGAGTTCCCATTGAAGGAGACCGCGATCCCGCTGGTCTTTCCAGGCGGCCCCGTAAGTGTGACGGTTGCCTGCCGAGCTTTTATATCAAATGTTAGAGCGAGTGCGGGTGGATAGGTCTTTCTGGTCCACGACAGAGCGGGGGCCTGGGTGGTGAGGGCAGCCGGGTAAAACACGAGCGGTGGGTTGGGGGTTCCAGCATTGTAGTTACTCGGCGCAGCTATAGGGCAATCGACTGCCACATCGACACTCACATTGTTGACAGATCCTTGGCTACCATTGGTACAGGTGAATGACGAGGGTGAGGGATTACTGGCACTCACGTGCGCCGTTGAGCCGTTGGTGAAGGTTCCCACCACGGAATTCCATGTCACGGTCAATGGACTGCTTGGCGTACAAGTCGCATCGCCAGTATAGCTGGCTTGCAGACTTCCCAATATCTGATACCCACTTTGATTCAGCGTCCAGGTAGCACCCGGGCTACCAGGAAAATTGGGGTCGGACCACGTTCCCGAGATATCAGAACAGTTCTGAACTGTTGGCGAGCTCAGGACAACCGGCTGTGGTGGAACAGGCGTTGGCAGGTTATCCTCTGCGGGACTGGCGGGCGACAACGGTCCAGTGCCGCTAGGTGCGACAATCGGTACCGTCCAACTCCCCACGTTCAAAGTCGCGCTTGAATATCCCGAGCCATCGACAGCACTCAGGAATAGTTGCTTAACACCCACGAAACTTGTTGTGAAGATCACCGAGAAGTCCACAGCTAAGCTGTTGCCCGACTGTACTACATTGTACCCTCCTGTGACCGCGCATTGCGAGTTCGCCAAGGTGTCATAACCGCCTCCTGCGATCGGCCCGAGGCTCGTGACGCCATCATCCGCCAGCAAATACAAATTGTTGGCCGCCCTGTCAAACCGCATGATGCACTGGTTCGCAGACCCGCTCGTTGCGCTCGCCTGAATCATTAGGCTCGCTTGCGAAATGTCCGCTGCACCCCTCGGGTCGCTGTACGTAGCCGTGAAACTCTGAGAAGAGCCAGTACCTGTCGGGGGATTTCCCGTGCATCCTGGACACGAAACCGAAATGCCAACCGCGTTCCCTCGAATTCCGCACACGTAACCATAGCTTTGGTACTGCCAGGCATTCGAAATACTCGATCCCAGCTTTACATTCAAAGGTCGGTATCGAGTGCAGCAGGACGTGCTCACCTGCATGGTTAATGGCTGCCGAGGGCCGCGATACGGGCTCGGCGTGCAAACCGTTTGGTCATCAGCAGCCTCAATTGTCATCGAATACTCGGACACATTCGAGCCCGAATCGAACTGAAACGGATAGCTGCTGCCTTCTATCAGGTTCGTTCCTACAGCAGGGCTCGGTGGAATCAGCAGGTTCGCAGGAGTGCTCGTTTGTGGCACTTGCACCGCAAGGGAGGCTGCCAGCAACTGGCTCTGAGACGCGGATGTACCAGTAATCGTCAACGGAAAACTTCCCGCCGCAGCCCCGCTGCCGGCCGTTATCGCCAGATTCGCTGTGACGGTGCCGTTCGCACTCACGTACGTCGATGCCGGACTCATGCTCGCTCCACTGGGCAACCCCGTCACCGAAAAGTTCACGTTTCCAGCGAAACCCCCGGTAGAATTTACCGTTACAGCGTAGCTCGCCGTACCGGGTAACGAGGCAATTGTCTGCGCCGATTGTGCCAATGATAGCGAAAAAGTCTGGTAGCTGCCTATCGCCAGAGAAGCGCTGGCACAATGATTGGATATCGTTGAACAGGAGCTGCTGGCTTCGTAGATCGTTAGTGACCAAGTGCTGTTTGCGGAGCCAGAAGCCGTCACTACGTATGTGGCTGAGCCTTGGTGTACGCCATCAAGGATGATCGAGTGACTTGACGGCGTCCATTGCGACCCGATCAGCGGGCTTCCGTAATTCCCCCAGCTCCAAGCCAATACCACTGTGCCGCTATAGCCGTTGATCGGTGTGGCGGTAACTGTGAAGGTGGCAACATTGCCCGGAGCATTCGCATTAATTGTTGCCTGCGATGGCGAGACTGTCAGAATGTAGTCCTGAACAATGAGAGAGCCCTGCCCGCTGTGTGGTGATAAGCCCGTTGCATTTCCCGTAACCGTAAACGAATAATTCCCCGCGGGACTCCCCTGGGCGGTGCTCAGAGTCAAAGTGCTTGTACCCGAACCGGTAATTGTGGCGGGATTGAAACTCGCGGTTGAGATTCCAGCCGGCAAACTCGTCGCTGAAAGAGCTACGGCTCCGCTGAACCCATTTACCCCGTTTACGGCAACTGTATAAGTGGTGCTGCCTCCAACGAGCGCCGTGCCGCTCACCGCTGTCACGCTCACCGTGAAATCCGGCGCCGGCACCGTCCACGACCCAACCGTCTGCCACGCGCTGTTCTGCGCAAACACATCCGTCGCCAGCCCGTAAACAGTCTTGGCACCCGCAAAATTGGGGCTGAAGCTCAGCGGCACATTCACCGTCACACTGTTGCCGGCAACGGTGGCCGATGCTCCTGTCGCGCTCACCGTGCACTGGCTGTTCGATAGCGTCGATCCGCTGCCCACGTTAATCGGGCTGGAAAATCCCGTAGCCGCGTCATTCGCCAGTTGCAAAGTGTTCGGCGTCGTCGAGTAGGTGTACAGCACCCAGCAGGCATTCACGCCATTG
>PSRJ01000195.1 GCA_003175985.1 Terriglobia bacterium | reverse complement strand
CGGCTCTCTTCCGGGCCTCCGGCAATAGCGGAGGGACCCTTCCTTCCGGGCCCGCAATCAGCGAAGTTCGCCGGTCCCACGTTAACGTGCTCTGGGCCCGGTCTAATCCGAACTGGCTGAAATCGTAATGCACGTCGGCGGCGGTCCCGGGCTCAGTGGGCCGGCCCTCTTCTTCGTTTTGCTTGAGGCGTGCCCTTTCCTGCCTGACGCGGGTCGTTAACTCCTGCTCCGTGTAGAATTCCTTGGTCCCGAGCTCCTTGGCACGTTCCAAGGGCGTAACGGTGTTGTTGGTCCAATATCCTTGGAGGTCCGGCTGACCATCAGGAGTGCGCGGCTGCGCCCAAGCCTTTCCGGATACAGCCGCCTTCGTGGCCGGGGGCGGGGTTTGTGCCACCATGGGTGGCCGGGCAAACGACAGGAGCATGACCGCGGCCAAAAGAGGCGCAGTTACTGACGGGAGCAAGCTGAGGTTCATCAGGACCCTCCGTTCTACAGATGATAACGAGGCACGGCGCCGAACGCCAGCCTTTGGCGATGTACGGACGTGCGGCCCCGATGTCCGAGAGGAAACCCTGGCTCCTAAGCCCGCGGTAGTGTCTAATAGATGCATTCGGGAATCTGGTAGAGACATTATGCATATGTCAACATGCGGTTTCCTCTGCACCGTCGGTGCCTTAGCCGTAATGGGCACTGCTGATGCGCAGACGTCGCGGACGGCGCCGGATTCGATCGAAGGTCACCTTGCGGCCGGCAAAAACGCTGCGGGAGGCCGCGACAATACTCCGGACTTCTATGGCCTGGTGACCGCGCTCTGCGTCGCTCCGCTAAACGCCCCTGTACGGCCGGACGCCCCCGCGCCCAGGAAGAACCCAAATCGGGCGAGCACCTACCTCGAACCGAAAAAGGCCTTTGACGATTTGTATTGGATGGGCACGGCTTCGCGTTCGACTTGGGCTCTCACCACAAGCGAGGGAATCATCCTTTACGACACACAGAGCGTTTATGACGCGGAGGATGTGATTGCCGGCGGCTTGAAAAAGCTCGGGCTCGATCCGGCAAAGGTGAAATACGTCATCGTCTCCCATGCACATGAGAACGAAGTCGGCGGCGCAAAATTCATGCAGGAACGCTATGGTGCGCATATTGTCATGGGAGCGGGCGACTGGGATATGGTCGAGGAATCCGTCAATGGATTTCCAAACGGTAAACCCAAACGTGATATGGTCGCCACCGACGGCATGACAATCGTGCTCGGCGGCAGAACGGTTACCTTGTATCTGATGCCCGGCCATACGCCCGGAACGATTTCCGGCATTTTCCAGGTGCACGACCACGGCAAACCGCTGACCGTGGCTTATTCAGGCGGCACAGAATTCAATTTCGTCAACGACGTGCCGCATTTTGACACGTATCTCGCTTCGGAGCGGCGGTTCGCGTCTATCGCGGCGTCTGCCGGCGCCACGATCATAATGGGAAACCAGTCTCAGTTTGATAGCGCGGCCGGCAAGCTCAGGATGCTGGCGGATCGGCGGGCCGGTGAGGGGCATCCGCTTGATGTTGGCGTGGCTGCGGTGGCGCGCTACTTCAAGATCGAAGACGAATGCGCCCAAGCGGTGCGGCTCAGGCTGGCCGCCGGGCAGCAGGAAGCCACACAGCGCGGCCGATAAGCGAATGGCTTAGCCGTAACGAATCGCACACGGTATAATTCCTTCTAGACGGTGTTTAAAACGGACCCCCGAGCTGGGGCTCGTTTGCCGTCGGGCTCCCAGTCGGTAGCCGTCATTCCCTGCGCCGCATGTTCACCGGCGCTTTCTGCAAATCTTCAGTTTCCAACTGGCACTGCAAAGTTGCAGCACGTTTGCACATGAATGCTTACACGAAAGGTTACTAATGCATACATACCGTTTGGCCACGATCACGGCGCTCATTCTGACACGCGCGCTCACCGCCGCGCCGGAGCACGCGCTTGCTTCCCAGCAGCCGCTGCCGCGTACGGCCGGCGGCAAACCAAACTTCGACGGCATATGGCAAGCCTCCAGTGCCGCGGCGGCCGATCTCCAGGATCACGCCGCCGCGTATAACATGCTGGGCGGACGGTCAGTGGTCGCTGGGGGCGATATCCCATACCAGCCGTGGGCCGCCGCGAAGAGAGCGGAGAATTTTAAGAATCGCCTTAAAGCCGACCCGCTCGCGCAATGCTATATGCCCGGCGTGCCGAGGATCATGTATCTCGATTTCCCATTTCAGATCTTCCAGACGACGCAGGCCGTTGCCATCGCCTTCGAGTGGTCGCTGGTTTATCGCCTGATCTATGCGGACGGCAGTCCCCACTCGGACAACATCGATTCCTGGATGGGGGATTCGCGCGGCCGATGGGAGGGCGACACGCTCGTGGTGGACGTCATCAACCAGAATGACCAAACCTGGTTCGACATGGCGGGAGATTTTCACAGTAACGCGCTGCACGTGGTGGAGCGATACCGGATGACCGATCCCGACACGATTCAGTACGAAGCGACCATCGACGATTCGAAAGTGTTCACCAAACCGTGGACCATCAACGTCGCGTTGCACCGGCGGACCGATCGGGACAGGCTTTTCGAGTACGTGTGCCAGGCCGAAGCCGAAGAAGTGAGCGGTGCATTTACGCGTGAGGAGCGAACCTGGTATCCCGGCAGCGATGTTAATCCGCCGGCTGGCATACCCGCCACGCCGGGCATGCCGGCACTTCCGGCCAAAGCAGGTACGAGCATCCGCCGGATGGCCGATGGCAAGCCGGATCTGCAGGGCTTCTATGAACCCGCGAGTGACGGCGCCAATCAGGGTTTGGAGAGACATGCAGGGGATGGTTCGACGCCGCCAGGACGGGGCATCATCGTCGATCCCCCGAACGGGAAACTACCGATGCTGCCCTGGGCTGAACAGGAAAGAACGAGCCGGAATCTGCCCGAACGCGGTTACGACGATCCGACGGCGCACTGTTTTCCGGCCGGTGTTCCCCGGTCGATGTATGTCCCGGCGGCGGTCCACATCATTCAAACCTCCGGATATCTCGTCTTCCTGCACGAGCGCATGTCCTGGCGGATTGTGCCGCTGGATGGGCGCGCGCACCTTCCCGATTCCGTCCGTTTGTGGCAGGGCGATTCCGTGGGTCGCTGGGAAGGCGACACACTCGTGGTCGATACGGCCAACCTCAACGGCAAGACCTGGCTGAACGAAGGCGGAGAGATCGTGAGCTACGCCGAACATGTCGTGGAACGATTCACCCCGGCAGGTCCCGATAGCATCAACTACGAAGCGGTCGTCACCGATCCTGTGGTGTATACGCGGCCTTGGACCATTGCCTTTCCATTGAAGCGGGAGAAGTTTGAGCTTATCGAATCCCCTTGTCACGAGACCGATCACGATCTGCCGCATCTAAGAGCTCTCAAAGATGCGGCCGCTGCGAAGAAATAGGCATGCGGGATCTTATGGGAGCAGGTTCATTGTGCGGCCACTTCCAAAAGTGTCTTGTAAATGACCTGCGTTCCTTGTTCGAGCGACTCGATCGGAACACGCTCGTCGTTGCCGTGCATTCGGGTCAGATCGCCGCCGGAGATCGGATAAGGGTAGATGCCATATACGGGAACGCCGCGGCTGCGCCAGGCTCCGGCATCGGTGCCAGCCTGAAACAGGTATTGCGTCACGGGCGCGCTCCAGGTTGCTTGTGCGTTGCGTGCCAGGGCGCGATACAAATCGGTGTCCACCCTCGAAGGTGTCAAACGGGCAGCCTGCCTGGTGTTCTCAACGGCGCGGGCTCCTTCCGCCGTATTGAAGGGAGGCTGCGAGACTTCCACGCGCGGATCGTCGATCACGCTGGAGAGTTCCGTAATTAATTCGCGTGGGTCGGTTCCTGGGATGGTCCGGAAGTTGATCGTCGCCTGCGCCGAACCGGGAATCACGTTACCGCGGAACCCGGCGTTCAAAAATACGGGTGCGATGGTGTTGCGCATGATGGCGTGCAGCAGCGGATCCTTGCTGATCTCAACATCGGCCTCATGCACCAGTTGGGGATCCGTGCTGTTCACCAGATTGAAGAAGTAATCGGATTGCGGCGGCTGCGATGTCTTGCCGAGCGTCAGGAAGAATTCTCGGGTACTCGGAATCAGCTTGGGCTGGGTATCGTAGTCGGCCAGTTTGGCCAGCGCCTTGGCAAGGATGAAAATTGCGCTGTCCGGGCGCGGCATGGAGGAGTGCGTGGAGGTTCCCTTCGCCGTTACGAGCAGGTTCAAACCGGACTTGTCGGCGGTCGAGATGCTGATGTAGCGGACTTTTTCGTCCGCGCCCTTGATCACCCAGCCGCCTTCGTTCAGCGCGAATTCGCAATCCATCTGGTCCCAGTGCGACTGTGCGAGCCAATTGGTGTTATAGGTGGCGCCTTCTTCATCGGCCTCGGAAAGGAAAATCACGTCGCGGTGGAGCGGCACATGATTGCGGGCCAGGCTCAGGACGGACTCCGCAAACACCGCGAGTCCTCCTTTGAAATCGATTGCGCCGCGGCCGTACACATAGCCGTCCTTGATTGTTCCGCCGAATGGATCGAGCGTCCACTTTTCTCGTTCCACGCCGACCACGTCCGAGTGAGCCGCCAGTAAAACAGGCCTTTTGGTTCCGTCGCCTTTGAGCCGAGCGAAGAAATGCGTCTTCCCGCCGTCGGGCGTGGGGATGATCGCAATCTCGAAACCCAGCGGCCGGAATTTGGAAGCCAGCAGTTCGTGGAGCGGCGCCGAACGGCCCGGCGGATTGCTGGTGTCGATCTTGATCAGCTCAGCGAGCAGATCAGCCGTCGGATGAGCGGCCGGCTCGGCTGCGGCAAGCGGCATTAGCGCCGGCAACAACACGGGAATGAGCTGCGAAAAACGCATTGAAATAAATCTCCCCGAGAGGCGCTGTGAAGTCAAGGTGCGAACCGCTCGAGACTTAGTTTTTCGGATACCCCTGTGAGGCTTTTACTTCGAGTAATTGGGCGGTATGACGCTCGGTATGCCCGCTGAGCATCAGGAGCAGTTGGTAAGCACTAGTCGGGGGCGTGCCGCCGCCGTGCTCGCGCAGCGCATCCTGAGTGGTGCGCACGTATTCCAGGGTTTTTGCGCGCGTGGCTTCGAAATCGGTAAGCGCCTGCGCTTTCGGTGTGACCTTACCCGCGGGTTCGAGAGCGGTGGGAGCCTGGAACTTCGTGGAACGATCGCGAATGAACTTCGAGATAACGCCGTCGCCCGCATCGCCCTGCTGTGCGGCGGGCAGCATAGGGCCTTTGAGTGCCTGGCTGATATTGTCCCGAAAGTACTGTTCGGCGGCAATGATGTGGGCAGCGCACTCAGCCACCGACCAGCGGTCGGGAGCGGGTTTGTAGTTCCACTGCGCCTCGGTTTTCACATCGGCAATGGCGTCGAGGAACATCTGGCGGGAGTGGTTCAGGTCCTGGATCAGCTTATCGCGGTCAGCCTGGGTAATGGGGGCCGCGATAAGTGGCAAAGCGGCTACAAGAAAAAGTGCGGATTTCAGCATCGGATGGCTTCTCTATTGGAGTATATCCCGCGCTCAGCAGTTCAGGTTCATCTGGCTGGAGGTGCCGCCGGCGGCGGGAACGTAGCACCTCAGAGTGTAGTCCATAACCATGCGGTCGGCATTGAATCGCCACCCGAGAGTGCGGATGGTGCGTTTCATCCGCTTGATCCAGCCCCGCGGCAAACCATCGCGGTCGCGCAGATAATAGAGCGGGATGACTTCCTCGCGAAGCACGCGGTACAGATCCTCGCCATCGCGCGTGTCGTGCACGTCCATGTTGGTATGCGTCCTTCCGGCGCCGATGGCGAAACCATTCAGGCCGTCGTACGCCTCCGCCCACCAGCCGTCCAAAACAGAGAGATTCAAACCCCCGTTCAGCACGACTTTCTGACCGCTGGTTCCGGAGGCCTCCAGAGGCCGCCTCGGGTTGTTCAACCACACATCGACGCCCTGCACTAAAAGCCGGCCGACGCTGATATCGTAGTCCTCGACGAATACGAACCGGTCCGCGAACTGAGCGTTGCGCATCAACTCTGCAATCTGTTGAAGCACTCGTTTGCCGGGATCGTCCCGCGGGTGCGCTTTTCCCGCAAAGACAAACTGCACCGGCCGTTTCGGATCATTCACCATGGAGGTGAGTTTTTCGATATCGGCAAGAATCAGATTCGCCCGCTTGTACGTCGCAAAACGCCGGGCGAAACCGATGGTGAGCGCGTCCGGGCTGAGCACGCGGCTCAGCTTCTGGAGCATCGCTTCCGGCTCGCCGCGATGCGCGGCTTGCTCCACGGCGCGGCGCCGCACAAACTCCAGGAGCCTCGATTTCAAGCTGAGATGAGTTTCCCAAAGTTCGCCATCGTCTATGTTCTCGATTCCCTCCCAGGTGCGGGAATCGCCGCTGCGTTCGTGCCATCCGGGTCCCAAATGGCGGTCGTAAAGGCGAAACATCTGCGGAGCAAGCCATGTGGGAACGTGCACGCCGTTCGTAATATGGCCGATCGGCACGGCATCCTCGGGCCGGCCGGGATAGAGGCCGGTCCACATGGCGCGGGATACTTCTCCGTGGAGGGCGGAGACGGCATTCGAGCGCCGCGACAGACGCAAGCCGAGCACCGTCATGCAGAACTCTTCGTGTTGGTCGCCGGGGTTTTCGCGGCCCAGGGACATCAGCGCGTCGTGCGAAAGACCCATCTGTTCCCGCAACGGTCCGAGGTGCTCATCGACCAAGCCTCCGTGGAAACGGTCGTGCCCTGCCGGCACCGGAGTGTGCGTCGTGAATACCACTTCGCGCGCCACACGCGGCAACGCCTGATGAAAGCCTATGCCTTCCTCGACCATGCGGCTGCGAATGGCTTCCAAAACGGCGAACCCGCTGTGTCCTTCGTTGAGATGGAGGACGCCAGGCGTAATGCCCATGGCCTTGAGGGCGCGGAAGCCGCCCACCCCCAGCAGCAATTCCTGGCGGATGCGCACGCGGCCATCACCGCCATATAAACGCGAAGTCAGTTCGCGATCCTCGGGCGCGTTGCCTTCCACGTTGGAATCGAGCAGTAGTAAATTACAGCGGCCCACGCTCATACGCCACACCTTGACACGGATAGAACCGCCCCGGGTTTCTATCTGCACCGTCACGCGCTCGCCGTTCATGCCGATAGCGGGCTCCATGGGTAACTGATTCACATCGGTCTCGAGGTATTCTTCCTGCTGCCAGCCGTGGCGATCGAGCCTTTGACGGAAGTACCCCTGGCCGTAGAAAAGACCGATGCCGACCAGGGGAATATCCAAATCGGATGCGCTCTTGATGTGATCGCCCGCCAGCACACCGAGCCCGCCGGAGTAGACGGGCACGGATTCGTGCAATCCGAACTCCGCCGAAAAGTAGGCAACCGGACGAGGGCGCAAGGCGCCGGCATGGGTAGCGCCCCAGGTACGGTCGGCTTGCAGGTATTCCTGCTGCCGCCGATAGGCGTAATTGATCCGGCCATGCAGCACGAGTTCTCCGGCGCGACGCTCGAGGCGCCCCAGCGGAATCTCGGACAGCAGCGAGATCGGGTTGTGATTCAATTGCCGCCAGCGCACCGGATCGAGATCGCGGAAGAGGCTGTTTGTATCGTTGTCCCAGCTCCACCACAGATTGCGGGCCAGAGCCCAAAGCCGCTCCTGGGCAGGTGCGATAAACCGGTCGAGAGTGCGGGCCTCGCTGACTACCGGCCCGACCTGAGCGGCCGCTTCCGCCAGCATGCGCACTTCTTCTTCGCGGAACGCGCGCGGCTCCACCGTCTGAACGACGAGCACACCCTGAAGCACACCGCGATCGATCAGGGGCACGCCAAGAAACGATTGGTAAGCATCCTCGCCAGCCTCGCTGAAGTACTTGAACCGCGGATGACTCTGCACTCGGTCCACGGCGACAGGCCGCACCTGTTCGGCCACCAGCCCCGCCAGTCCTTCATGCAACGCCATTCGCAGTGTGCCGATGCACTGGGGCCGGAGACCTAAAGTGGCCGCGAGCACGAGATTGGCGCGGTCCGGCTCGAGCAGGTACGCCGAGCAGACGTCCGTCCGAAACCGCTTTGCGATCAACGCAACTACGTTGGTCAGAGTTTCTGCGGGTTTACCGCTATCCTCGGCGAGCTTGCTGATCTCTTCTAAAGTCAGCACGTATGTTTCGGTGGGTACCTGGGCTGGCTGGCTCATACGGTTTCCTGTTTGTTTCAGTGGATTCCAGCGACGAGGTGGAAACTTACGGGACGGGAGTTCTCCTTTAGTGTACGCATGCGGCACGCGGCGCGCAATGTGGATGGTTCCTTAACTGTAATAAGCTGGAAAGAAGTTTTCAGATCGGCGCCCGAACCTGAGCTGCTGGGAAGCGGCTAGGGACCACGTAGTCGTCCATTCTGGGCGGCGAATTTATAATACGGAGAAATCATGTCGGTTCGGGTTGCTCTACATCACAAGACTGTTTACCGGTACGACCGCCCGGCGAGTCTCTCACCGCAGGTCATCCGGTTGCGGCCGGCCCCGCACTGCCGTACGCCAGTCTCGGCCTACTCTTTGAAAATTGAACCAGCCGGTTACTTCATCAACTGGCAGCAGGACCCGCAAAGCAACTATGTGGCCCGGGTCGTTTTTCCAGAACGCGTCCGGTACCTCTCGGTGGAAGTCGGTCTCGTGGCGGAGATGACTATCATCAACCCGTTCGATTTCTTTTTGGAGGAGTATGCCGAAAAATTTCCGTTCTGCTATACAGCGGCCCAGGCCAAAGAACTGGCGCCGTACCTGACTCCCGAGCCTGCGGGGCCGCGTCTCGAGGAGTTCCTCGGGAGCATCGATCGCTCCCCGCAGCCATCGATGGATTTTCTGGTGGAACTCAACCGGCGGCTTCAGAAGCTGATCCGGTACGTGATTCGTTTCGAGCCGGGAATACAAACCTGCGAGCAGACGCTAACAATGGCCAGCGGTTCGTGCCGCGATTCTGCCTCGCTGCTGGTTCAGATCCTGCGGCACCTGGGCCTCGCGGCACGCTTTGTTTCCGGCTATTTGATACAGCTTAGGCCCGACGTGAAGCCGCTGGATGGTCCGGAAGGCCCCGGCCACGACTTTACCGATCTGCACGCCTGGACCGAAGTCTATCTGCCGGGCGCGGGATGGGTGGGGCTCGATCCGACCTCGGGCCTGCTTGCCGCGGAAGGCCACTTGCCGTTGGCGGCCTCCCCCGAACCCACTTCGGCAGCGCCGGTAAGCGGGACGGTGAGTGAGTGCGAAGTCGAATTTGAACACGAGATGTCGGTCACCCGCATTCATGAAGATCCGCGGGTGACCCTTCCTTATACGGCAGCGCAATGGGAGCGGATCGAGAGCCTGGGCCACCAGGTGGATGCAGACATTCGCCATGACGATATCCGGCTCACGATGGGCGGGGAACCGACGTTCGTCTCCATCGATAACATGGACGGCGAGGAATGGAACTTTACCGCCTTGAGTGCGGAAAAGCGCCTGCTTGCCGAACGCCTCATCCACCGGCTGCGCTCCCGCTTTGCCTCCGGGGCCCTCCTGCATTACGGGACGGGCAAGTGGTATCCGGGTGAGCCGTTGCCGCGGTGGGCGCTCACTTGTTATTGGCGAAAAGACGGCGTTCCGATGTGGCACGACCCAACCCTGCTGGCGGCAGAAGATTCTCAACTCCCCGTGGAGCAGGCACAATGCTTCGCCGAGACTTTGGCGCGCCGTCTCGAAGTGGATCCGGAATACGTAAACGCTGCATTCGAAGATCCGGTTTACTACCTCCAAAAAGAACGGCAATTGCCGATCAACGTTGACCCGGTAGACAACCATTTAGAGGACCCGGTCGAGCGGGAGCGCATGCGCAACGTTTTCCAGCGCGGCCTCAACCAGCCCTCCGGTTTCGTGTTACCCATCCAGCGGAGCTGGGGAAAAAACGGCCCCGAGTGGCAGACCGGTCTTTGGATGCTGCGCGGCCAGCACCTTTTCCTCATGCCCGGCGATTCTCCGGTCGGGTTGCGCCTGCCCCTGCCCAGCTTGCCGTGGGTAGCGCCATCGGAGGCGCCGCAATGGATGCCGGTTGATCCGATGGTCAATGGCGGCAGACTGGCCGTGCCGGCGCGCATTTCTCCCGCGGACCCCATCTTGCAGCGGGCGCGGCAAACCGAGCGCGACCGCAAGCCCGATGCCGGCGAATCGGCGCCCTGGGTAGTGCGGACCGCGCTTTGCGTCGAGGTGCGGCAGGGCCGGATGCATGTCTTCATGCCGCCGCTCGCGGGCATCGAAGATTACCTCGATTTGCTGACCGCGATTGAAGATACCGCCGCCCACCTGAAAGTACCCGTGGTGATCGAAGGTTATTCGCCGCCGTACGATCCGCGAATTCAGCAGATCAAGGTGACTCCAGACCCGGGCGTGATCGAGGTCAACGTTCATCCGGCGCACGATTGGAGCGAACTGGTCTCCAATACCACCGCGCTTTACGGAGAGGCCCGCCTGGCCCGGCTGGGAACCGAGAAGTTTATGCTGGATGGGCGTCACAGCGGCACGGGCGGAGGCAATCATCTGGTGCTGGGCGCCGCTACCCCCGCCGATAGTCCTTTTTTGCGGCGTCCCGATCTGCTGCGCAGCCTCCTTGGCTATTGGCTCCGCCATCCCTCGCTTTCGTATCTGTTTTCCGGGCTTTTTATCGGGCCCACCAGCCAGGCGCCCCGCGTCGACGAAACGCGTCAGGACAGTCTGTACGAACTGGAGATCGCCTTCAACCAGATTCCGAACAAGGGAGAAGGAGCCGTGCCGCCGTGGCTGGTCGACCGGATCTTCCGCCACATCCTCGTTGATGTCACCGGCAACACACACCGCGCCGAATTCTGTATCGACAAACTCTACTCGCCCGATTCCTCCACAGGGCGGCTCGGTCTGGTCGAGATGCGCGGCTTTGAGATGCCGCCTCATGCCCAAATGAGCCTCACCCAACAATTGCTGGTGCGGGCTCTGATTGCGTGGTTCTGGAGGCAACCCTTCACTGGCCGGCCGATCGCCTGGGGCACGCAGCTCCACGACCGCTTCATGCTCCCGCAATATATCTGGAGCGACTTTTCGGCCGTGCTCGAAGACTTGAACCGCGCCGGCTATCCTTTCGAGCCCGATTGGTTCGGAACTCATTTCGAATTCCGATACCCGGTTCTGGGGCGGGTGAACTATCTGGGAATCGAACTGGAACTTCGGCAGGCAACCGAGCCCTGGTATGTCTTGGGTGAAGAACCCGCGATCGGGGCTACGGCGCGGTACGTCGATTCGTCGGTGGAGCGTATGCAGGTTCTGGTCAAGGGCCTGTTCGGCGACCGGCATGTCGTGATGTGCAACGGGCGGAATGTCCCGCTGCGGGCCACCGGAACTCAGGGAGAGTGGGTGGCCGGAGTGCGGTATCGTGCGTGGCAGCCGCCCTCATGCCTTCACCCAACGATTCCGGTTCATTCGCCTCTGGTGTTCGATCTCATCGACACCTCGCTCGGCCGTTCGATGGGCGGTTGTACGTACCATGTCGCGCATCCCGGGGGCCGTAACTATGAAACGTTTCCTGTAAACGCCAATGAAGCAGAATGCCGGCGCGGCGCCCGATTTCTACCCTTCAGCTCCACCACGGGACTCGTTTCGATACCTCCGGTGGAGGAAAATCCCCTGTTTCCACACACTCTGGACCTGCGCCGCCCGGCGGCTGGTACCATTGGGCACGCCACCGCCCCCGTCTGATATGCAAGAATGCCGATAAGAGAGCGATAGGGGTCGCGCCGCGAAATGAATCCGGAACTCGCCCATCCCGAGGAACGCCTGAACCGTTCCTGGCCGTATGCGCCGAACGCCGGATTTTACGACGAGATGGTCGCGCCCGACGGATCGCTCCGTCCGTACTGGCGGCCCTTGATCAATCCTCTTCAGGAGATGGGAGAGCGCGCATTTGCGCTCCGTTGGCAGGACGGGCGCCGCCTGATTCACGAAAACGGCACCACGTACAACGTCTACACCGACCCGCAAACCACGGAACGTCCGTGGCCGCTCGATCCGATTCCGCTGATTCTCGATAGCGTGGAATGGGCGCAAATCGAAACGGCGATCGTGCAGCGGGCGACTTTGCTCAACGCCATCCTGGCCGACCTGTACGGCCCCCAGAATTTGCTGCGCGACGGCCTTCTGCCTCCCGAATTGGTTTTTCCGAATCCGGCCTTTCTTCGGCCGTGCTGCCATGTCCCTGTCCCCAGCGGTGTATATCTGCATTTGTATGCGGCCGATTTGGCTCGTTCACCCGACGGGCAGTGGTGGGTAATTGCCGACCGCACGCAAGCGCCCTCTGGCGCCGGTTACGCCTTGGAAAACCGGCTGGTCTCCTCGCGCGTCCTGCCCGATGTTTTTCGCGGCGCTCACATCCACCGGCTGGCGACGTTCTTCGAGACTTACCGCGAAGCGCTTCGCGCATTGGCTCCCGGACGCAAGGAGAATCCGCGAATCGTTGTTTTGACGCCGGGGCCCTACAACGAAACGTATTTCGAGCACGCCTTTCTGGCACGCTATCTGGGTTACACGCTGGTCGAAGGCGGCGACCTCACGGTCAGAGACGACCGCGTGTTTCTCAAAACCCTGGGCGGCCTTCTGCCCGTTGATCTCATTGTGCGCCGGCAGGATGACACTTACTGCGATCCTCTCGAGTTGTGGCCGGAGTCCATTCTCGGAGTGCCGGGGCTGATGCAGGCGGTGCGCTCCGGAACCGTCACGGTCGCCAATGCTTTAGGTTCGGGTCTTGTGGAATCTGCTGCACCGGCGGGTTTTCTGCCCGCTCTGTGCGCGCATCTTTTGAGCGAAGAACTGAAAATGCCCGGGGTAGCGACCTGGTGGTGCGGAGAACCGGCGGCCCTCTCGTTCGTATCGCAGAACCTCTCGAACCTGGTAATCAAACCGGCCTTTCCGGCCGCCGGCGTTCCGCCCATTTTCGGTGTGCGCCTCAGCGAGGCGGAGAAGGCCTCGGTTTTGGAAGAGATCCATGCCAATCCCCGGGCTTTCGTCGCTCAGGAGCAGGTGGCGCTGTCGACGGTTCCCGTTTGGGAGGACGGCCGGTTAAATCCGCGGCATCTGGTGGTTCGCGTATACGCGGTGGCGTCCGGCGGCTCCTATTCGATCATGCCCGGCGGACTCACGCGCGTCACTTCCTCGCTCGACCACCTGGTGACGTCGATGCAGAGCGGCGGCGGCAGCAAGGATACCTGGGTTGCGGGGAAGGGTCCGCCCTCTCAATTCAGTCTGCTGCCTTCGGTTTCTCCGCGGCTGGATGTAAGCCGTGCCACATTCGATCTGCCAAGCCGCGTGGCCGATAACCTCTTCTGGCTGGGGCGGTATGTGGAACGAGTCGAGGCGGCGATGCGCATCGCACGCACGATTCTGCCTCGCCTTTTCCAGGAATCCGATTTGACGGCGGTTGCCGGCGTGATGACCGGCGCGCGCATTCTTGCAGGGCTGGGATATGCGCGTCAGCCGCTGGCTCAAACCGGCAATTCCCTCGCTGCGCTCGAACGCGACGTGCTTGGCCTGGTCTTCGACCACGAAGGACGCAACCTGGCTTGGAACATCCGCCAGGTACGCCGCCTCGGTTGGTTGCTGCGCGATCGCATTTCGGCGGACGCCTGGCGCATCTTGAACCAACTGGAACAGCAGTTGCCGGATACGGCTCCTCCGGAGCCTTTCCGCATTAGCGCCGCGCAGGCATTTCTCGACGAAGCCATCAGTACGCTCGCCGCGTTCGCCGGCCTGGCTATGGAAAGCATGACTCGCGGCGATGGCTGGCGCTTTCTCGATATGGGACGCCGCATCGAGCGCGCTTCCCAGATGGTGGAACTGATCCGTCATGGATTAGGCTTCGAGTGCGAGGCCGAGAGCGGCCAACTCGAGGTTCTGCTGCAGACTGCGGACAGCCTGATCACCTACCGCTCCCGTTACTTGACTTCCATGCAGCCCGACCTGGTGCTCGATCTGCTCCTGGTGGATGAGGCGAACCCGCGATCGGTTGCCTACCAGTTTGCGCGCCTTCGGGAGCACGTGGATCAGTTGCCGGGCGGCCACGCCTCGATCCGGCGCTCGGCGGAAGTGCGCATCGCGATTTCGTTGTTGACCGCTGTACAACTGGCCGAAGTGCGGGAATTGGAGTGTACGGAGCCGGATGGCCGGCGCAATCGTCTCGAAGCCCTGCTCAGTCGCCTCACCACGGAACTGCGTTCCCTTACGGAAACGCTGACGCGGGAATATTTCAACCAGGCAGCACCCTCACGGCAGTTTTCCGTTCCCTAAGAACTTATGAATGTTCGCGTCCGCCACACGACGACTTATCTCTATCGCGAGCCGGTATCCATCTGCCACACCGAGGTTCGGCTGGCGCCGCGCGAGGACCGCAGCCAGCGCATTCTGGAACACAAGCTCTCGATATCACCGCCGCCGGGCGGGACGTTCGGACATAAGGACTACTTCGGCAATCACGTTCTCTATTTCTCTTTGCACGAGCCTCATCAGACCCTGACCATCTCCGCGGAAAGCGTGATCGAGTTAGAGAACGCGGAGCCTTTGGAACCCGGCCTGACACCGCCATGGGAGGAAGCGCTCGGAGACGCATGGTTGCAGGAGGAGGGGCGTGGGCTGAAGGCTTACCAATATGTGTTTGAGTCCCCCCGCATCACGCCGGGACCGGAATTCGCCGATTATGCCCGGCCCTCCTTTCCCCGGGAACGGCCCCTGCTGGAAGCATGCCTTGACTTGTGCCACCGGATCCACGCGGATTTTCGCTACGACCAGCAAGCGACGACGGTGGCCACCTCCGTCGCCGAGGTGTTCAAAACGCGTCGTGGGGTTTGCCAGGATTTTGCGCACTTTGCGATTGCCGGGCTGCGCTCCCTCGGCTTCGCGGCACGCTACGTGAGCGGCTACCTTCGCAGCCCCGACCTGGTGGGCAGCCAGGCATCGCACGCGTGGGTTGCCGTGTTTTGTCCTGGCTTTGGCTGGCTGGGCCTGGATCCCACCAACGATCAGTTGCCGGACGGAAATCACATTACGTTGGCATACGGACGTGACTACAGCGACGTCGCTCCGGTAAAAGGTGTGACCCTTGGCGGCGGCGAGCAGGTGATCGATGTTGAAGTGCTGGTGGAGCCGGCGGCGTAAATTCCTTTTGAGTGGAGGGCAGGGAATTCTGGCGAGCCGCAGGTTCAGATCCTATCGCTTGCCCAAATGTTGCATGTCCTTTTCGTTCTCCGTGCACACGAACTCAATGATGTCCGAATCCGGAATCAGGTTCAGTTTCGTCTTGTTTGTAAAAGGCCGCGTGTAATAGTTCGGATCTTCATAGCGGATCTCGAGTTCGATATGCCCGAAATCGCGGCGATGGAAACGCTCGGTGATCAGCATCGACTGGCCTCGCGGGTGGCCGGCGTTATCCAGCCAGCCCTCCTCCTTGAATCCGGTCGTTTGCACAACAAGCGTGTCGCCCTCCCATTTTCCCGTCGAATATCCCATCCAGGAAGGGTCCGGGTTTTTTGGTAGTTCGCGCCCATCCAGGTAAATCTGCCGCGGCGGCTCCTGGCTCTCCGGAATCATGACGAGTAAACGCGGCGTTTGAACAATCTTGAATGCGTAAGCCATCATCACGCCGGGTACACCCTGAGGCAGGCACCGCACCGCGGGCGGCTGCTCATTCTGCCGTTTCGATAAGACGGCGATCGCCTCGGGCTTTAGCGGCTCTTCATCACGGTTCATTCCGAAGAAGACGCTCCGGCGGATATCGGAAGCATCCGATTGATCGATCTGCAAGTTGACCGGATCGGGGGTGGTTCGACCGGTATAGGATCTGGGGGCGTCTGTTGTCGGCCGCGCGGCCTCCCAGACTCCCGAAAGGTCCGGCTTGCCGCTCATCCGCGGGGCGGGCGCTGTCAGAAGCGGCTTGCCGTCGCGAGTCCGGGGGGTGTTTGGGTCCGGGTGCAGCCACTGGGCAGAAGCCGGCGCAAGAAGTCCGAAAAGTCCTATGATTATTGAGAATCTCGCGTTGCTCATCGTGTGGCAGGGCTCCTTCGCAAGCGCCAATCTATTGAATGCGCCTCCGCACATGCTTCCTCAAGCTGATATTATATTCGCGCAATCCGCCACGATCCCGCCCCTGTTCCAGGGAACGCGGCAAGGCGGGCAGGGAGGCAGCATTGTTGAACGTGACAAGACTGGTGACGTGGGCGGCGCTCGGTGCTGCGTTCGTGCTCGCGCCGGGTCCGGGCTACGGGCAATCGGCCGCACTCACGCCCTTCGATAAGCTCCCGGACTGGACTGGACTATGGATGATGATGGGCGGAACTGTTTTTGACACCGCGACCCAGACTGGCAAAGGCGGAGCGGTAACGCCTGGCGTGCGGGAGCATCCACCGTACACCGAAGTTTACGAGAAGAAATACGAGGAGCATCTTGCCAAGCGTGATGCGAACCGCTTTCCCGACGTCATCACCAACTGTGGAGTACCCGTTGGCTACCCGCGAATCTTAAACCTTCCGGACGCTTATGAGTTCATGGTGCGGCCGGAAGAGTTTTACATCATCACAGAGAATGGCCCGAACACGATGCGTGTCTATACGGACGGACGTCCGCTGCCCAAAAAGGAAGATACTTGGGGAACCTATACGGGCGTCTCGGTCGGTCATTGGGAGGGCGACACGCTAGTGTGGGAGACGACCGGCTTGAAGGGGGACCGCGATAATGATTCGATCCTGGATCGTACCGGTCTGATTCTGAGCGATGCCGCGCACATCACCACGCGGATGCGAAAGATCAACGACAACACGCTCCAGGCGGTGCTCACCATTGAAGATTCCAAGGCTTTGACGAAACCGTGGGTCGTCACCAAGCAATTCAGAAAGCAGAAGCCTGGATTATTCATGTATGACTATGGCTGTGCGGAGAACAACCGGAATCCAGTGGATACCTCCACGGGCGAGACGTTGGTACTGGGCAGCGATGGCAAGCCCGTTAGATGACTGATCGATTGTGAAATTCAGGGAGATCTTGGAAATGAAATCACTTCGCGTTGTTTTGTTTGCGGTATTAGTAGCGGTGCCCGTCCTGGCGCATCATTCCGGCGCCGGTTTCGGCGAGGAGACCAAAGTAATCACGGGGACCGTGAAGCAATTCCAGTTCCTGAATCCCCACTCCTGGATCCAGGTGGAAGTTACCGACAAAACCGGCAAGGTGGTGGAGTGGAGTCTCGAGTGGGGCAGCCCGAACCAATTGGGCCGTCAGGGCATCCGCCCGAGTACGTTTCCCGAGGGCGCCAAGGCGACCTTTAAGATTCGCCCGGTGAAAACCGGCGCTCCGGTCGCCGCGTTTCAGGCTGCCAGGTTTGACGATGGACACATTGTCGGCAAGTGGGAGGGGGGCGCTCCCGCGGAATAAGCACGGCCGGCTCACGGCCGCTATTAGGAGGGATCTTGAGGGCTAAGAAAGGGCCATTATCACGTCGCCATTTTTTCTACGGCTTGGCGGGGGCTGCCGTCAGTGGTGCCGTTACGCGCGAAGTTCTCTCTGCTCAAAATGCCGGCGATACCAGTCCCCGTCGAATCGATGTGCATCACCATTTCGGCTCGCCTCGCTGGATTAAGCGAGTGGTGGAAGTCAAGCGGCAAGGATGGGAACGATTCCGGGATTATACTCCGGAGCGTGCAATTGAAAGCATGGATCAAGGCGGCACCCAGACGGCGCTCATTTCCTGTACCGAACCGGGCGTCTGGTTTGGAGATGATTTCCCAAAAGAGCGCCAGGAAGCCATCAGCCTGTCGCGCGACATGAACGAATACGGCGCCCGGATGGTGCGTGACCACAAGGGCCGATTTGGGCTGTTTGCCGTCTTGCCGCTGCCGGATATCGACGCAAGCCTCAAGGAGATCGAATACGCGTTTGACACCCTCAAAGCCGATGGCGTAGGTCTGTTGACCAGTTACGGCGATGTCTGGCTGGGTGAAAAGAGATTGCAGCCTGTTTTCGATGAGTTGAACCGCCGTAGCGCGATTGTATATACCCATCCGACCGACGCTGCTTGTTGTCACCAGCTCGCGAACGCGAATCCTGCGACATTGGAGTGGTTTGTGGATACCGCGAGGAGCATTAACAGCTTATTGAATGAGACCGGCACAACGATGGGTGGTCCGGCTAAAGAACCGAGCGCGGCCACACGCTATGGGAATATCAAGTTCATCTGGTCACATGCGGGCGGCGCGCTTCTTGGTGTTGCGAGCCGTGTGGTCGGCACGGTGAGTGCGGCAGATTTGTCTGGCGCCCCGAAACCGAACTCGAAGCTGTATCACATACGCCGCTTCTATTACGACACCGCCGGATCAGCGAATCCGATTGCGATGCAGGGCCTGAAGACACTCGCCGGAGCATCTCAGATCGTATTCGGCACGGATGTTCCGTACGGCACGTCTGCGCAGATAGGACAGGCTCTGGAGTCGTGCGGGCTGAGCAGAGAGGAACTCCGAGCCATAGACCGCCAAAACGCGCTAAGAATATTACCTAAATATTCGTGACCCGAAGTCGCACGGCTGTGACGAGACAAGCTTGGGAAAGATTTATTGAATTGTTGGGGTGGGTGGAGGGATTTGAACCCTCGGCCACTGGAACCACAATCCAGCGCTCTACCAGCTGAGCTACACC
>PSRJ01000290.1 GCA_003175985.1 Terriglobia bacterium | reverse complement strand
GAGCCTTCAGGTCGCGAACCGCCTGCGGGTCGAATTCCCGCTCGAGACGCGTCTTCGGTGTAGAGACGGTCTCCCGCGATTTGGAATAGACGATCTTATCGGCCGCTTGCCAGATCCGCGCGAAATCCAGCATGGCCACCGTCAGGCCAGGGATGACGTCTGGCGTCTCCCAAACCGCCATCGTCTCGTACGTCTTGCGGCCATAGAGATAGATGCCGATGGGGCGCACGAGATCGTTGATGAACGCAAATACCTCCTCGTCTGGCGCTGACCACTCGAAGTTGCCGGTTCCATCCGCTATATAGCCATCCAGCGACGTAGGCGTAAAGTAGATCAGTTTGGCCATCGCGCACTCGCCGAATCCCTTAGTACGCGGGTTGCGTAATCGCGCTCGCCGGGAGAGGAACGCGATCTTCTCCTCGCCCGGCTATTTGCCGGATTTTTCTTCGGCTCGGGCCGAGGAAAGCATTCCGAACATCCCGTAGTTCCCTTCATGACAGGCGTATTCGAAGATTGCGCCGTCGCTGCGCGTACTCGGAACCTCTGCCGTCCAGGGCTTCGTGAAAGACTCGGGGTCATTGACGGTGAATTCGTAGAGCAGCGTGTCTGCATCCACGCGAGTGAAACGCTCGATGAGGCGCATATGCTCGCCCGAGCCCTGAAATGCCGTTTTATTGCTGAAATTGGTGGTTTCAATCACGAGCGTGTCGTTTTCCCAATGTCCGCGCGAATCGCCCAGCCACTGGCGAATCGAAGGGTTGAGATGCGGACGTCCATCCATCGGAATGACCCGCGCATCGTGAATCATTTCATTCATGATCACCACGGTATCCGGCGTCTGGACGATCTGGTAGTTGTTATTGTAGGCGCTCGGAACCATGGGAGGTCCCGCAGTTCGCCAGTTCAGGCAGCGCTCCGCCAGGCTGCGATCTTCCGGGCCGTCGGCAGGATGCAGCCGCCGGTGTTCGGCACGCTCGGCCGTCCGCTTTTGTGCCTCCGAAGTGAGCGGCGGAATGCGGCCATCCGGCGGGTCGACCACAAGAGAAGTGCGCCGGGTCTTGATGGCCTTCGTCCCACGGTCGTACCAGAAATCGTTGTAGGCGCGGGCGACATCCGCCTCGGTCCCCTTCGGCGCGCGCCGGTCGGCATCGTTGCGCCGCACTTCCCCGGCAGCGAATTCGGCGGCTTCCTCCGCGGTGAGCACCGCTTTTCCGGCCAGGTCGGCGGGACGTTCTAGCGGTGTGATTGTCGCATTCGACCACACGCCTTGGAGGTCGGGATGGCCGTCCGCAGTGCGTGGCGGCCTATAACTATTGGAGGGTGCGGACCTGACTTTCCCCGCTGGCGCTGGCGTCTGAGCCCAGCCCGTCAGGCAGATCGCTGCTCCTACCAGGGACGCCAAAACTACAATCTTCATAGAACCCTCCGTGATGCCACACTACCTTCCCGGCGATTCCCGTGTCAAGGACGGCGTTCGGCGGGGCCGCTGCTTTCGGCGCGGCAACGCTATTTCCTCCGGAACAGCGATTCATTCTTGAGCAGTTCGTCATAACGCCCGCGGTCCACATTGTTTTCGTCGCAGACGTATTCGCGCAGCCGCGTGCCGTCGCGCCGCATGATGGTCGTGCGGAAAACCCACGGTTTGGTGAGCACCTTGGGATCCTCCATCGTGGCTTCGTACTGAATTGTGTCCTGGTCCACGCGCGTGTAACGCTCCACCACGTGCAACTCCTCTGAATGAAACGTGCCGGCGCCGGTCAGCCAGGTTTTGTCGTTGAAGCTCGTCACGTCCACCACCAGAGTGTCACCCTCCCAGCGCCCCACCGAGTCACCCATGAAGGTCGGCTCTAGTTCCTCCGGGTGCTTGGTGTTGATCGGAATGATGCGAAAGGTATTGAGATATTCATACATCATTACGATCGTTCGCGGCGTCTGCACGATTTGCATCGGGAACAGCCCGACCGAACTCACCCGCGGAACGCCCGGCGGCAGGCAATAAGCCGTCGGGTCGTCGATGGCGCGGCGGTTGAACGATTCCAGCACTTTCTCGGCAGCCCAAGGCTGATAGGGCGCCGGCTCTCTGCGGGGCTGTGCGCTTGCGCCCGGCGCTCCCGGCGGTGCGGGCCCGTTACCCAGGCCGCCGTCGGCATTAGCCTCCTCCCAGGTTCCGCGACGGGTGCTCGCGGCTTGCCACACTCCGGTGAGATCCGGCTTGCCGTCCGCGCTCCGCGGAATCGCTTTGTTCTGGCCCGGAAGCAAGCCGGGCAGGATGGCCGTGAGGCACGCGGCGGCCAGATACGCTCGAATAAGCCTCTTCATAGCTGCTCCTACTGCTCCGCTACCGCCGGCCGGTTCCCGCCGTCTCCGGTGCCCGGAGGCGGTCCGGCAAATAATTTCTTGCCATCCTGAAACGTGACTTCCCGCGCGTGCGCCCAGTTTGTGCCGTCCCGAGCCCGCCAGCCGAAGACGGTAACGGTATCTCCGGGTTTCATGGTTATGGCTCGCTTCCATCCGGTCCGGTACAGGACATTCGGCGGAAACCCTTCGAATTTCCAATTCGCCACATTCCCCTTGCTGTCTTTCACATCCAGATAGAAATGGATATGCGGATTGGTCCACTCTACGTTGCTAACGACGCCGGTCAGCGTGATCGGCTTGTTGGCGTCGTATTCCGCTCCGAAGGAATGATGTCCCCAGGCCGGAGCAGCCGCCGAGACGCATAGGAATACCCAAATAAACCGGTACATTGATCAGATCCCTGGAAACGGAGTCTACACGATCTCCTTCCCCTGCTACAACAGCGCCTACTGGTCTCGGAGCGCCTGCATGGGATCCAGCCGGGAAGCGCGCAGGGCCGGCGCCATGCTTGCCAGGGCCGAGACGCCCAGCAAAATCGCGCTCACGATTCCCAGTGTTACGGTATCCAGGGGTCTCACGCCAAACAGCATCCCCTGCATATAGCGCGTCAGAGCCGCGGAAAGCACCAGGCCGAGGATGGCTCCCGCCGCGGCAATCCCCAGGCCCCGCCGTAACACCCAGCGGAGGATATCTGCCGGCTGCGCCCCGATGGCCATGCGCAAACCGATTTCCGTGGTGCACTGCGCCACCATGTATGAGAGCACGGCGTAGAGCCCGATCGCCGCCAGCGCTAAAGCCAGAAGCGCAAAACTGGTCACCAGCAACATTTGGAACCGCGGCTCGGATGCGGCGTTGCTCACCAGTGTGTCTAACGTTCGTACGCGATAAAGCGGAATGTCCGGATCGAGGCCGGCGAGTTCCGCGCGCAGAGGCCCGGCCACTTGAGCCGGGTCGCCTGCCGTGCGAATGCACAGGGCGGGCGAGGTCAGCACCGCCTGGACCCACGGCAGGTAATACATCGGCTCATCTTCCTTCATCAGCTTCTGGCGTTTGACGTTGCCCACCACGCCTACGATCTCACGCATCGGCGGTTTCTCTTCGTTGTCGGACATTTGGGCCCGCATGCGTTTGCCGATCGGGTCCTCACCGGGAAAATATTTGCGCGCGAACTGCTGGTTGACCAGGATTACGGGAGATCCACCGCGCCGGTCGCGCTCCGTGAATTCGCGCCCGGCCGCCACCGGGATGCGCATTGTGCGAAAAAATCCGGCCGTGACCACAGCCATACGTTCGCTCGGCTCGTCGCCGGGGGCTACGGGCTTTCCTTCAATTTGAAATGAGAGCCCGACGTTGCCTTCGGCCAGTGGCAGTGGAAAGCCGGCCGCAACCGATTCCACTCCGGGCACTGTGCCCAGTCGCGACATCAGCCGTTCGTAGAATTCGATCCTTTGCGTCGACGAATAGGTGCGGTCGGGAAGATTCAAGCTGGCGGTCAGAACGTGCTTCGCATCGAATCCCGGATCGACCTGGAGCACGTGCGCGAAACTGCGAATCAGCAAGCCCGAGGCTACCAGCAGGACCAGCCCGGCAGCCGTCTCGCCGATGACGATCCAATTGTGCACCCTGTTGCGGCCGTGCGGCGTGGTAGCGCCGCGTCCGTAATCGCGGAGAGCAGAAGCCGGATCCAGTCTCGAAGCCCGCCAGGCGGGCGCCGCGCCGAATATTACTCCGATCAGCGTCGAGACCAAGGCTACAAATCCCAGGACTGTCGCATCGGCGGTGATCTCATGCAGTCGTGGTATGTTCTGCGGAACGTAACGGATCAGGGCGCTCAGAATCCAACTGGAAAGGACAATACCGGCGGCGCCGCCGCAGAGCGAAAGAAAAATCGATTCCACCAGCATCTGCCGCGTGATTTCCCCTCGCGACGCGCCCAGCGCCGTACGCACTGCGATTTCGGGCGCGCGCCGCGAGGCATGCACCAGCAGCAGGCCGGCCACGTTGGCGCAGGCGATCAACAGCAGAGCCACCACCGCCGCAAACAACACCCGCAGGGCCGGGCGATAATTCCCGACCAGGTGTTCCAGCATCGGCTGCAGCAGCGCCGAAGTGTATGTCTTATTGGTGTCCGGATATTGCCCGGCGATCTGGCGCGCGACCAGGTCCATTTCCGCGTGGGCGCGCTCCGCGGAAACCTGAGGCTTCAGCCGCGCTACCAGTTCCAGCATGTCGGCGCCGCGCTGGCTGGCCAGAGGTGTTCCGGGACCTTCGGCATCGCGCGCCAGCGTGACCCACAAGGCAGGCGCCGGATTGGAAAGTGGAAACTCGAACCCGGGAGGCATCACACCCGTAATCCGATAGCTCACCCCATCGAGCGTGACTGCGCGGCCGGCAACATCCGGCGCGCCCCCGAATGCCGATTGCCAGAAAGCGTAGCTCAGCATCGTCACGTGGACACCGGGTTGTTCTTCCTCGGGCAGGAAGTCGCGGCCGATCAGCGGCTGTACTCCGAGCACGCGGAAAAAATTGGCGGATACGGTAGGGCCCGGAACCTGTTGCGGGCTGCCGGCGCCCGTGAGCGTCCAGTTGTTTCCGTGGTAGCTGGCGATACCCTCGAAGGAGCGGCTTTGCGCCCGCCAGTCGAAGTAATCGGGATAGCTCAGCGCTTCGGGAGTGTCGGGCGGCGTCCCGGGCGTGTGGTCCGCCTGCTGCAGCCACACCAGGCGTTCCGGATGCGGGAACGGCAGAGGCCGCAAGAGGATCGCATTCACCAGGCTGAAGATCGCAGTAGTGGCTCCGATACCCAGCGCTAGCGTGCCGATAACCGTGACCGCAAAGCTCGGGTTCTTCCGAATCTGGCGGAAGGTGAGGCGAAGATCGTGCGACAGGAAAAGCATAGCTTCTCCTGGCAGGAGCAACTGCCACGCCAATCCCGGCAGTTCCAAACCAGGAGGTTAGCCAACGCCGTGCGACCTGGAAGGCGGCGAGTGTCCGAATCCGGTACAGCCCGTCCGCGGGCGAACGGGCCGGTTTCCGGAACCGTTATAATTGACCGCGGGGTGGGTGACGTAACGCAACTGCTGGCGCAGTGGGCGCAAGGGGACCGCCGCGCGCTGGATTCTCTGACTTCCGCTGTCTATTCCGAATTACGGAAAATCGCCGACGGCTATCTCCGCCGGGAGCGCTCGGGGCACACTCTGCAACCCACTGCATTGGTCCATGAAGCCTGGATGCGGCTGGTGAAGCAGCACCAGACAAATTTTGAAAACCGGAAACAGTTTTATGCCCTGGCCGCACAAATCATGCGGCAGATCCTGGTGGACCATGCGCGCAGCGTGCGCGCGGAAAAGCGCGGTGGAGGCGCTCCCAAGGTGGAGCTCCACGAAGCCCTGGGACAGCCCGTGGATCACGTGGAGGCCTTCCTGGCGTTAGATCAAGCGCTCACGGAATTATCGCGCTGGAGCCCGCGACAGGCGCAGGTCATCGAAATGCGCTACTTCGGAGGGCTGAATGTGGAAGAGGCGGCGGAGTTGCTAGGCGTCTCCAACGCCACGATCAGCCGCGAACAGAGAACGGCGGAGGCCTGGCTCAGCCACGCGATGTCCGCTGAAACAGGCTGAGACCTTGACTACGAAGCGCTGGCGAAGGATCGAGGAATTGTTTCTCGCCGCGGGTGAATTGCCGCGGGCCGAGCAGGAGAATTACGTCCGGGGGGCGACGGCCTCCGACCCGGAAATGCAACGGCAGCTTCTGGCGATGCTGAAGCATGCCGGCAGCGCGCCGGACCGTATCGCGCGGGCGATCGAGAGCGTGGCGGAGGCTGTTGTTCCCGTCGATTCCTGGCACGGCCGGCGGTTCGGGCCGTATCGCATCGTCCGCGAAATCGGACGCGGAGGTATGGGGCTCGTCTTCGAAGCATCGCGCGATGACGACGAATACTTCAAACGCGTGGCACTCAAAGTGGCGCCCGATTGGCGTGACATCGCCTCATTGCGGGAGCGCTTCCGCCACGAACGCCAGATTCTGGCGCAGTTGGAGCACCACAATATCGCGCGGTTCCTGGATGGAGGCACGCAGAATGGAATTCCATACTTCGCCATGGAATATGTGGAGGGAGTTCCGATTACCGGCTATTGCGCCGCTTTGCCAATCCGGGACCGCCTCGAACTGTTCTGCCAGGTTTGCGCGGCCGTCCACTACGCGCACCAGAGCCTGGTGGTCCATCGCGATCTGAAGCCCGCGAACATCCTGGTGAATGAGGAGGGAGTTCCCAAGCTCCTCGATTTCGGGATCGCCAAGCTGCTTACTCCCGATCTGGATTCCGGCTCCACGATGACCGGCATGATGCTGTGGACGCCGGATTACGCAAGCCCGGAGCAAGTCCGCGGCCGGCCGGTTACCACGCGCACCGACGTCTACTCACTCGGCTTGATTCTGTACGAACTGCTCAGCGGCAAGCGCGCACAGCAGGCGGACACGTCTTCGGCGCTCGCTCTGGATCGTTCGATTTGCGAAAGCGAGCCGCCGGCAGCCGGGCTGGATCGCGATCTGGAAAGCATTGTCCGCATGGCGATTCGCAAGGAACCGGAGAAGCGGTATGGTTCCGCGGCAGATTTGGGCGCAGACCTGCGCCGGTATCTGGAGCGGAAACCGGTTCGGGCGCGCGCGGGGAACTGGGCTTACAAGGCCGGAAAATCAGTGCGGCGGCATCGTTTTGGGGTCGCAGCCGGAGCATTGGTTGCCGCCAGCCTGATCGCCGGTGTGATCTCGACGATCCACCAGGCGCGGCGTGCCGAGCGCCGCTTCGAACAGGTGCGGAAGCTCGCCAATACCTTTGTCTTCGACGTTCACGATAGCGTTGCCTTCTTGCCCGGATCTACGGCGGCGCGTAAGATCATTGTGCAAACTGCGCTGACGTATCTGGAAAACCTGCGCGATGACGCTGCCGGCGATGCGGCTTTGGAGCGGGAATTGGCAGCCGCTTACGAGAGAATCGGCAACGTGCAGGGTGCCCCGGCTTCGAGCAATCTCGGCGATTCCAAAGGCGCGCTGGCGAGTTACCAGAGGGCCGAAGGGCTACTCACACCGTTGGTGCAGGTCGGCGACCGTGCGGCCCGCCGGCAGCTTGCTTCGGTTGATTCCAGACTGGGCACGTTGCACATGGCGATGGGTGAAACCAAGCCCGCGCTAGAGAGCTATGGCCGCGCCCAATCACTCTTGCGGGGCTTATTGGAAGAGTCGCCGCGCGACCGTGTGCTGCTGGACCTCTCCGGCGAAAACTACTCCGAGACTACGCGGGCGTTATTTACCTTGGGCGATTTCCGGGCGGCGGGCGAGGCGGCTCGCGCAAGTATGGAATTAGCCCGCCGCTTGTCACAGATGAATCCCAGCGACCCGGTGAACCGCAACCGGCTTTCGGTGGCCTTTTCCAACATGGGAAGGGCCCAGCTAGGGGAAGGCAAGATCGAGGAGGCCGCCAAAAGCTTTGGCGAGGCCGTGAAACTGCGCGAAAGCCTGTCACGCGATGAGCCAAATAATAAGGAGTATCGCCGCTTTCTCATGGTCGGCTACGGGAGTCTGGGAGACGTTCTGGGCGGCCGGCCAGACGAAAATCTTGGCGATGTGGCAGGGGCTGCCGCCGCCTACGAAAAGGCGGTGCAAATCGCGGAGTCGCTCGCTGCCAGTGATTCGGTGGACCGCAAGGCGCAGTTCGACCTGTCCAGCGCCTACCAGCGCTTTGCCAGTCTGTTAGTGAACGATCCGAAGACTGCGAAACAGGCTCTGGAGGGACTCGAAAAGGCGCGCCGCATCAACCGCGCATTACAGGTACAGGATCCGGACAACTATCGCTATCGGTTCTCAGCGTTGGTCATAGACCGCGAAGCCGGGGAGGCGTTGGACAACATGGGACGCAGCCGCGAGGCCGTCGAGCGCCTGGAGGCTGCGCGTGCGGTGGCCCAGGCGCTGATTAGCGGTCCGAACGGCTCGGCGGCGAAGTACGAGCGGCAGGTGATTGAACTCCGCCTGGCGCGAATTCGCGCCCGGACGAAGCACGGTCTTACGGATTCGCCATGCTGATCTGATGCGCCTCCAAGGTTCTGGCGGTCGCCCGCTCGAGAGTGGCAAACGCCTCGGCCAGGTCGGCGCGCGCGCGCACTTCGCGGCTGCGCGCGGAAATGAAATCCGTCTGCCGCTGGAAGACCAAAAACACAGTGGAAGTGCCGGCCTGGAACTGGCGCTGCTCACTGCTGTATTGCTGCTCCGCGGAGCGGCTCGCCAGGAGCGCCGCCTCGTAGCGCGCCCGCGCTGTATTGACTCCCTCCAGGGCGTTGCGCACATCGGCTTCAATCGCCATTCCGATCTGATTACGCGCGGTATCGAGCCGCCGTTTTTCGGCTAACGAAACGGCGACGTTGGCCTCAGCCGTCCGGTTGCGGAGCGGCAAGGAGACCTGAACGCCGATTCGTGCCGTCGTAAAGTTTCCGGATGTGATGTTGGCGAGAGACTGGCCGTATGAACCTACCAGGACGGGAGGGAGAGTCCCTGTGCCGAACGAGAATCCGGGAAAGCCGGTGAGTGCTTTCGGGGCCCCGGCAAGTCCCGTCGAGGTTAACGTAGCGAATGCATCTACGCGCGGTTTCGCCGCCTCCTGATTGAGCCTGAGCTGCAGATTGGTGATTTCCTGGCTCAGCATATTTTCCGAAAGCTCGGGGCGCGATTGCAGTGCCCCCCGGATGGCGTCTTCCAGGCTGGGCGTTACCGCGTCGGGGTTCAGTTGCGTTTCCGGAATCAGAGCCTTGCTCCACAGCGCGTCCGCGCGGTTCGCGAGGATCATGGCTTTCAGGTTGTTTTCCGCAGCGGTGAGCGCGCGCTGCGCGGCCAGGAGATTCTGTTGAAATGTGGCCACCTGCGTTTGCGCGGCTACTACATCTATGGGCGCCAGCAGTCCTTGCTCCGCCTGCCGCCGGTTGCTGTCATATTGCTGCTCCGCCAGGCGCACGGCTTCGGTCTGCACTTCCAGGTTTTGCAGCGCATAATCCAGCTCCCAGTAGGACTGCACCGCCAGGGTGACAATCTCGATGACCCGCTGCCGCAGTTGCTCGCTGGTGAGCTGCAGATTCTTACGCGCGACTTGCAGGCGATATCTCGGCTCATCGATGCGCAAGCTGCGCCACAGCGGTTGGTTCAGATTCAGCGTCACTGAAGTCGGATATTGCGGATTCAGCGTCGCGAACGTGCTGTCGTTTTCCTGGCGGGAATTGTTGAACGTCAATCCATACGTTCCGCCGAACCAGGGGGAGTAGCCGTTGATCGCGGGGGCAGCCGCCAATTCTGTCTGACTGAGCTTCCCGTTGGAAGACCCGCCGATCAAAGAGGCGATAGGCGTCACGGCACGCGAGCGATACGCTTGCATAGCCATCACAGGGTCGAAGTAACCCAAAGCGGCCGTTACGTTGTAGCCTGCTTCCTCTCTCTGAATACGGGCTATTTGCAAATCGGGATCATTTTCCAGAACGCGTCGAATCGCTTCTTCCAAACTGAGATTCGTCTGGCCGTCGATTCCGGTACGAAAAGGGATACGGACTTCCTGCAAAGGCTGCAACTGCACGCGGTCCGATGGCGGCGCCTGCGCCAAACATGTCGCAGTCCCGAAAAGTGCCAAGAAAACGCCTTTCACCGGGCCTCTCCTTCGGCGCGCCGCATCACAGCCGCGGCGACCGGGGTCTCCGCCGGCCGCGCCGCGGTAGCCCGTTTGCGGCGAAAGAGCCGGCTCATCCTGCCCGAGGAGAACGATTGACCCAGGTCTTCCCACAAGGAATAAAACACCGGGACTGCCAGCAGCGTCAGCAGCAGGCAGAGCGTCTGCCCGCCGGCCACGAGCACGCCAATCGAACGGTTGGTGGCCGCTCCCGCGCCGCGCGAAACCAGCAGCGGAATCATGCCCGCAACCAGCGCCAGCGTGGTCATCAGGATGGGCCGCAGCCGGTCCCGATTCGCTTGAATGATGGCATCGTAGCGGTCCATGCCCTCGGCCCGCAGACCGTTGGTGTGGTCGATCTGCAGAATCGCGTTCTTCTTGACGATTCCAAACAGCAGCAGAAGTCCAAGGCCCGAGAAGATGTTTACGGTCTGGTGCGCTATGAGCAACGCCAGAATCCCAAAGGGGATTGCCAGCGGAAGCGTAAGCAGAATCGTTACCGGATGAATGAAGGATTCAAATTGAGCAGCGAGCACAATGTACATAAAGATAAAAGTCAGGGCGAATGCCAGAACGAAGTAGTATCCGGCGCGGCCCAGTTCCCGCGACCGCCCGGTCAGCCCGGCGTGGTAGTCGGGTTCCATTCCGATTTCCTTGTTGAGTTCGCCAATTCGATTTTGAATATCGGCCTGCGAACCGCCGGGCACCACGTTGCCCATCAGCGTAACCTGGCGTTGGCGGTTCAGCCGGTTGATCGAGGAAGGTCCTGTCGCCGGGCGAACGCGCACCACTTCATCCAGCCCCACCGCGCCGACCTTGGAGGAGAAAACGGTGATCTTGGAAAGACCCTCCACGCTTCCGCGAAACTGCTCTTGAGCGCGAACGACTACGTCGTACTGATCTTCGCCCGCATTGAACGTAGAAGCTGTCTGCCCGGCAACCAGGGTATTGAGCGCCTGCTCCACGTCCTGCACAGAGACGCTAAGATCGGCTGCCCGGGGACGGTCGATCTCCAACCGCACCTCGGGCTTGCCCGCCCGCAATGTGCTGTCCGTGTCCACCAATCCGGGAATGGTTTTCATCTTGGCCAATAGCTCTCCGGAATATTTCGCCAGCTTGGTTAAGTCCGGGCCTTCGATGTAGTACTGCACGTCGGCGTTGCTCTGGTTGCCCCCAATGCTGTTGACAGGTTCCACGCTGGTGTGAATGTCGGCTGGAAACGATTTCAACAACTGGCGCGCGAGCAGCACGTAATCGTCCTGGGTCTGGCTGCGGTGATCCAGGTCGACGAGCTTGACGTAAATGGCGGCGTTATTCACCGAGCGGTCGGAGCCCGCGCCGGCCGTCATCAGTGTGTGACTCACGCCAGGCAGTTGGTGGATCTTCTGCGCGATTTGCTCTGCCAGCGTAGTGGTGGCCGCCAGCGAACTGCCCTCCGGCAGCCTGAGCAGCACGTTGAATTGCGACTGGTCGTCCTGCGGAAAAAAGTTTTTACCGACCACCATAAACAGCGGCGGGATCGAGAGGACCACCACGACGCTGATGGCGACCACGGATTTCCGGTGCGCCATCGACCACTCGAGCATGCTTGTGTAGTGCCCATCGAGGAAACGGAAGAAGGCGGAGTCTTTGGAGCTGTGTCCGCTTCCGGATTGCTTCGCCGGTTTTACGAAGCGCGAGCAGAGCATCGGCGTGAGCGTGAACGAGACCAGCAGCGACACGGCAATGGCGAAGGCGCACGTGAAACCGAAAGAACTCATGAAGCGGCCGACAATTCCGCCCATAAAACCGACCGGCAGAAAGACTGCAAGCAGCGACATGGTCGTGGCCAGCACGGCGAGGCCGATTTCCTTGGTGCCGTCCATGGCGGCCTGGTACGCCGTCTTGCCCTTTTCCTCCATGTACCGGTAGATGTTTTCGAGCACGATGATGGCATCGTCAATCACCACTCCCACCATCAAGGTCAGCGCCAGCATGGTAATCATGTTGAGCGTGAATCCCATGGCTGCGATCAGCGCGAACGCCGAGATGATCGAAGTGGGAATCGCAACGGCAGCAATCAGAGTGGTGCGGTAGTTGGCCAGAAAAAAGAAGATAACGATGGCCGCTAACAGGCTGCCTTCGAGCAGGTGCTCTTTAATTGCGCTCAGTGCGGCTTTAGTGAATATCGATTGATCGGCGATGATTTGCCAATGCACGTCTTTCGGAAGCTGAGGAGTGATTTCACTCAGCCGCTCTTTGATGGCGTCGGCGGTCTCTACGGTATTGGCCCCGGATTGCTTGGCCACGGTCAGCGTAACCGCCGGGAGGCCATCCAGCCGCGCAGCCGTGCGGGGTTCCTCCGAAGCGTCTTCCGCGTAACCGATATCTTTCACCTTGATTACATAGCCCCCTTGGTTGGCTACCGTAATCTCGTTGAACTGCGCGGCGTCGGTTACTTTGCCGGTGGTGCGCACCGTGAACTCGCGTGTGCCGGCATTGAGGTTGCCGCCGGGCATCTCCAGGTTTTGCTGCCGCAGCGCATTGAACACGTTCGTGACAGTAAGCCGGTACGCCCGCAGCCGGTCAGGGTCCACCAGCACATGAATTTCGCGCTTGGCTCCGCCATTGATGGTGATTTCGCCGACCCCTTTCGCATTCTCCAATTTCTGCTTGAGTAGCTTGTCGGCGATGAGGGTCACGTCGCGCATGGAACGCGCCGCGGAAACCGCAATCTGCATCACGGGAGTCGCGCCCGGATCGAACTTTTGCACGACGGGCGTCTTGGCGGATTGGGGCAACTGCGGAACCGCGAGATTTATCTTGTTCTGCACTTCCTGCGCGGCGACGTCGCCGTTCTTGGAGAGCTCGAACGTAATGATGACGAGGGACAGACCTTCCGAGGACGTGGAGCGGACCTCATCCACCTGGCTGATCGTATTCACTGCGTCTTCGATCTTCTTGGTGATCTCGGTTTCGATTTCCTCGGGCGATGCCCCAGGGTTCGATACGGTCACGGCTACCGTCGGGATATCGATGTTCGGGAACTGATCCACGCCGAGCCCGAAATAGGAAAAGGTCCCCACAACGACAAGCGACAGGATCAGCATCGTCGCGAAAACGGGACGCCGGACGCAAAGTTGAGCCAATGCATGCATAGGAGGGCCTCTTTACGATCGCGTCTCGACAGACGCGCCATCGAACAGATCGCTTAAGTTGCTGGTGGCGACAGTCTCATTGCCAGTTAAGCCGGAGTTGATGCGGATGGAGTTTCCATCCACCTCGCCAATCACCACGACGCGCAGATGCGCGGTCCCGTTGCTGACCGTGAAGATCTGGTACGAGTCGGTTGTCTTGTCGCGGATGACGGCAGTCCGCGGAATGAACAGCGCATCTTCTCCGCCGGGCAGCAGCACGCGGGCGGTGGCGAACATCCCCGGCCGAAGCTCGGCCTTGGGATTATCGAACCGCGCCTCCACAATGAACACCCGCGAATTCGGATCCACCGAGGGATTAATCGCGGTGATCTTTCCAGTGAAATCGCGGTCCGGATAGGCTGGCACGCGGGCGAGGACAGTCATGCCGACGCGGGCGCTCTCGGCGCGCTGTTCGGGGGTTTGCAACTCCAGCTTCAAGCTGCCGATGCGGACGATGGTGGCGACTTTGTTGTTGGTGGCGACATATTCTCCGGCCGCCACCGGGCGGGCCGTCACAAAGCCATCGAAGGGGGCGCGCACCGTGGTATCGGCCAAGGCCTTCTCGGCTTGCGCGAGTTGCGAGCGGAAAGCTTCCAACGACGCTTGAGATACTTCGACGCCCCCGTAATTCTGGCGGGCGGAGTTGAGTTGCGCCTCATATTGCTGGCGCGCGGCATTGGCCTGGGCTTCGGCAGTCTCCTGTTGGGTATGCGCCTTGTCGTAGGCGCTGCGCGAAACATCACCGCTGTTGACCAGGTTTTCGAACCGCTTGGCATCCGCGGCAGCCAGCTTGGCGGACGCCAGTGCCGATTCGTAATTCGCGCGCGCGGCGACCACTTCCGGCACGAGGTTGGGATCGAACTTGGCCTCGCCGTTCAGACCCAGGCGCGATTGCGCTTGCCGAACGGCCGATTCCGCTTGCGCCAATTGGGCGCGGGCCTGCTGTAACTTGAGTTCCGCATCCCGGTGATCCAGCTCGCAGACCACCTGGCCTTGCCTGATGAAATCGCCCACGTTGACGGAGGTCGCAATCACGCGGCCGGCAACCGGCGGCGCGATATCGGACGTTTCGTCCGCCGCGAACGAGCCATTTTCCTGGTAGGCCGCCGAGACCCGGCGCACTGTGACTGACGCGGTCGTGACTGTAAATTTCTTCGGCGCGGCGGTGCTTGCCGCAACCACGTCTTTCTGCCGGGAACAAGCAGCCAGAGACAACATTGCTGCCAGTACGGCGTACGGAACTGATCGAACCATCCTCTTATGCATGCTTTTCACTCGGAACCGGGCGGAGTCCGTCGAGGACCACGCGCACGAAGCCATCCACCATCGCTTCATCGGACGTATTCAGAGCCGGGTAGCCGAACATCTGCGTGATTTGACAGTAGTGATGCGCCATGCCGAAAATTGCAGTGAAAACGACGCCTAGTGGGACGTGGCGCAGCGCGCCTTCAGCCTGCCGGCGCAGAATGTAATCGCGCAGCAATTGAAAAACGGGGAAAGTCTGCTCCCGAATGTAATCCAGCGCCAATGCATGGCCCTCCAACGCGGCGAACAGCATCATCCGTTCGAAGCGCGGGTCGGTACGGTAGGAGCGGACGATGTGGGTGGCGATCATGCGGAGGAGTCCTTCGTCATCATTCCGCTCCATCGCCTCCTTGGCCGCGGGCAGCCAACCGTGCGTGTCGTTAAACTGCAACCTGTAATCCAGGACGGCCGTGTACAGGGCTTGTTTAGTCGGAAAATGGCGGAAGATCACGGCCTCGGTGACCGCGGCCGCAGCGGCGATCTCCTTGGTGGTGGTTCCGTCGAATCCCTTGCGCGAGAAAAAGTCGAACGCAGTTTCCAGCAACTGCTGTTTCCGGTCGGCCGCGCACAGTCGTGCCGGGTGGATGGGGGCTGGGGTCACGTTTCATTATAAGTGAGTGCTTACTTACAAGGCAACAGAGGTGAACACCTAAGCAGTGGTGTACTGATCGAGCAGCGCCGCCGCCTCCGTCTGGCCCTGGGATAAAGCCATATCCTTGGCGGTCTGGCCGTCGTGGGGTCCTTGAGAACCGCGTATGCTGGGGTCGGCTCCGTGCCCAAGAAGACACGAGATCACCAGTAAATGCCCGCGATAGGCAGCGCTGTGCAGCGCGGTTAGCCCATCGCGGCGGCGGCCGTTGACATTGGCGCCTCGGGCAAGCAGCAGGCGAACCAGTTCCAATACGATCTGCTCGTCATCGCTCGGGTTCGGAACATCGGGTGTGGCGACGGCGCACCCCAGCGGTGGAATCTGTAAGAAGTTGTCGCGCGTCGGAGCACTGGGATCGGCGCCGCTATCCAGCAGGAATTCGCTGACGGCTAGCTGTCCCCAGTAGCAGGCGCGATGCAGCAGGGTGCTTCCCTGCGGGCCGAAAGCCGTGGCACAACCCGGGTCTGCTTCCACCGCTGCATGCACACGGTCGAGCAGGCCGAGTTCCGCGGCAAGGCCGGTATCGATCGATACGCCACGGCTCAGGAGTAAATCGACTACCTCGTGGCGCCCGCTGAAGTACGCGGCATGGATGGGTTTCGAGCCAAACATGTTGGCCGCGGTCGCGAGGGAGGGGTCGCCGTCGAGGAGGGCGGAAACAGTATTGACGTCCCCGCCTTTTGCGGCGGCGAGGATCGCGTCGAGATCGCTCATTGCATCAGGCGAATAACTGCTTCAGATCAATTTCGCGACCCGGGAAGAGCGACGAACGCAGCGCATCCTGAAACTCTTCGATGTGTCCTTCCCGGAAAACGATCACGCTCTGCGTTTTTGGATAGATTACCCATACTTCGAGGCCGCCATTGGCGAGGTAAGTCTTTACCTTACGATTCATCTTCTCGGCGGTGTTCGACTCCGAGATGACTTCGACCGCGAGGGCCGGAGCGCCCTCAAAGTAGTCGTTGGAAGGCTGATGCAGATGGGAAATGCTCAGATCCGGTTGCAACCAGACTCTCTGCCCGAGCTTATAGCCCATCTCAATACAGACTTGACCGAGTCCCGCCTCCACCATGGGCTTCAACAAATCGCTCAGGCGATAGACGATCATCATGTGCTTCATTTTTGCGGGAGGCAAGCAAATCAGTTCTCCATCGAGCAATTCCGCCTTGCCTGGCTCGTCGGGCAGACGCTCGAATTCCTCGAATGTCAGAAGTGTGGTCGTGCCCATGGCATCCATCTTAGCGGTTCTCCGAGCGGCGGAACAGTTGATGGAAGAATTCGCGCGTGCGCTTGCGGATATCGCGCAACGTTACGTCCAGGCGCTGCTGGTGCAGGTGCGCCGGGGTCCAGCGCTGCACGAGTTCCGTCAGCACCTCGAATTGGGCCTGCGCGGTAGGGAGGCTTCCTTCGGCGTGGCCGCTGATGATGCGCTGGCCGTGGTCGATGGCGCGGTAGAAGGTGGCGGCATCCCGGAGAAAATCGGCGTCTTCGCGTTCCAGGTGGCCCATTTTTTCGATCACGTCGATGCGGGCGGGCGTATTCAACACCTTGTAGAAGATGCCCGCGCCCTTCAGCCGCAGGTACATCAATGCGAAATCGATGTCGTAATACCCGCCCATGCCGGCCTTGAGAGGATTGCGCGGACCCTGTTCGTGCTCCAGGCGCGAGCGCATTTCGGACAACTCCTTTTTCGAGCGCATCCCCTGGCCATAGCGTCTCCAATCCACTTCCTGCAGTTCGTGCAGGAACTCGGTGGCGCGGTCGATATTGCCGGCGACCGCGCGGGACTTCATATAGGCGATGCCTTCCCACGCTTCGGCGTGGCCGGCGAAATAGGCCTTGTACGCGCCTTCGGTCTGCACCAGATCGCCTTCCCGCCCGTTCGGCCGGAGGCGGGTATCCACGGTGAACATCACACCTTCGCCGGTATAAGAGCTGAGCGTATGAATGGTGCGCTCGGCCACCCCGGACCAATAGGCGTGTTCTACCGCGTCCGCGTCGGGGATGACGAACAGCAAGTCGGCGTCCGAGCCGAGATCGAACTCTCCCATGCCGAGGCGGCCCAAGGTGATCACCGTCATCTGGTCACAAGGCGTGTAGGAAGGATTCACCGGCGGGGGCGCTTCGCGGAGGGCGATGCGGTAGGCTGCCGCGATCACGACGTCGGCCAGTGCCGAGGTTTTCTCCAGCGTCTCGAAGATGGGGGCGGCTTGAACGAGGCTTTCGCTTTGGATGCGCAGCATCTGGCGGCGGTAGAAACGCCGCAGGCCGGCGCCGTCTTCCAAAGGTTCGCCCTGGAATCGTACTGGCCGGCCGATCTCGTCCAGCAATTCGGGATAGCGGAGGAGCTGATCGGAGAAATGGCGGCTGTGCTCGAAAATGTCGATGACCGCAGCCGCCAGGGCGTTGTCCGCGTTCAAGCGCGCCAGCAGGCCGGCCTGCGCGAATGCTTTTTCCAGGAAATGCTCGAACCGCTCCCGGCCGCGGTGCAGGTTGGCGGCGTGCACCACTTCGGCCAGTTGGGGCGCGCGCTGGTCCAGGAACCGTGTGAGGTTGCTGGAAGGCGCCAGCGACTCGACTTCTTCCTGGAGCGCCGACGATTCCGGGATCGTGTAATACATCGGTTTTTGCGCATGGATCACGCGCTGGTAGATCTCGCGTACGGCGGTCCGGTGTTCTTCCATTTCGCGGCCGAGCGCCTGGCGGTGCAGCATCGCGCCTGGAATCTCGGGCGGCATGCGGCGCGCCAGCAGTTCCAGCTCCTCCGGGTTCTTGGGAAGCGTGTGGGTCTGGCGGTCGTCCTGCAACTGGAGGCGATGTTCGAGGTGCCGGAAGAATTGGTAGGCGGCAGCCAGGCGCCCGTACTCCGCTCCGGAGAGCAGGCCTTTATCCCGCAGCCGAAACAGTGCAAGCATCGTGCCCCCATGGCGGACCCACTGTTCGCGGCCCCCGTGCAGCCGTTGCAGGCATTGCACCAGAAACTCGATATCACGGATGCCGCCGGGCATGAGCTTCACGTCCAGCCCGTCGCCCAAGGCGCGTCGCGCGGCCACTTTTTCGCTGATGCGCTGCCGCGTTTCGGAGACTGCCTCCACGGACCGGAAATCCAGCGAGCTTTGGTAGATCAGCGGCTCGACAAAATCCAACAGCAGGGCGCCGGGCTCGCGCTCACCCGCCGACACGCGCGCCTTGATCAGCATCTGTTTTTCCCAATCACGCGCGCGCTGCTCGTAATAAGAGCGCGCCCCCTCCAGCGAGGCGCAGATCTCGCCCAGGCTGCCATCGGGGCGAAGCCGCAGATCGACGCGGTAACACTGGCCATCGGCGGTGTAGCTGGAAAGCAGCGCAGTGTACAGGTTGGCGATCTTCTTGTAAAACTCTTTGTTGGAGACTACGTCCGGTCCCGTAGTGTCCCCGGCGCCCCCGTATACGAAGAGTAGATCGATGTCGGAACTGTAATTCAGTTCTTTCCCGCCCAGCTTCCCGAGGGAAATCACCGAAAATCCACAGGCGGTTCCGTCACCCAGCCGGGGCTCGCCGTGACGCGTGACGAATTCCTCGCGAATCCGGCGATAGGTCACGTCCAGCACGGCATCGGCCATATTCGAGAGCTCTTCGGTAATATCCGAGAGCGTGGCAATGCTCAGGATGTCGCGGACAGCGATGCGCAGCAACTGACGGCGGCGGAAGCGCGCCAGATCCTTCGCCGCAGGCACCCCCTGGTTTTCTTTCCCGAGAAATTCGACCAGCCGCGCCTGGTACTCTTCCGCAGTGAGCACCCGGTAGAGACTTCCCGAGTTGGCGACTTGCAGGATGTACTCCGGATTTTGGTGCACCGATTCACTAAGGAATCGGCTATAGGAGAATATGTTGATTGCGCAGCGCAGAGCAGCAGGCGAACTGACGATGCGATCAAACGCCGAAGGACTATCGTGACGCAGGCGCTCTAACCCGCGGATCGAAGCGTCGGGGTCCGGCACGGCAGCCAGCAGCAGTTGAACACGAGCGGCGATTCGCTCGGGCATGCCGGCTTTGAGGCGAACGAGCGTATCCCGGACGCGAGACGGATCCTGCGACTCCGCTCCGTGCAACAGACTCTGCATCGTGTCAGGCTAACGTGGCCACTAATGAGATTATATCGTCCGTCTGCACGAAGCCGGGTATGAGGACGCACGCATAGAAGCCGCTCATCCCCCAATGCGGCGAAGCCGGATCGAGGGCCTTCACCCGCGCGTCGTAGATTTCGTTCTTGAGCGACGCGCCGTACACATGCAGGGCGGAACACGGCCCGCGGGGCTGAGTGATTTCCAGCAGGGCGCCACCGGCACGAAGCTGATCACCCACGCGGAGATCGCGGACGCGGATTCCCCGCGTGGTCAGATTTTCGCCGAGCGCGCCATAAAACACCGGATAGCCGCGCGCGGCGAGCTCATCCACTACTTCGGAAGCAATCAGGAGAATGGCTTTGCGGGGGCCGCCATGGATCGCGGTGTGCGCATGGCTGTCGCCTTCCAGCCCAAGAGGCGTAATGAGGCCTCCCGGAACGGGATGTTTCGGGAGGCCTCCGAAAGAAGTGTTGATCTGAAGGATGGTGCCTTGCATAAGCGGTCAACAGTCAGCCTCTATCATGCCTTAAGCGCTGACCGCCAACCACTGATCGCTGAGAGCTCCTTAAATGTCGTAATACAGCGCGAACTCGTAGGGATGCGGCCGCAGCCGTACGGCATCGGCTTCATTCTTGCGCTTGTAATCGATGAACGTTTCGATCAGCTCCTCGGTAAAGACGTCGCCGCGCAGCAGGAAGGCGTGATCGTCTTCCAGGCAACTGAGGGCTTCATCCAACGAAGCGGGCATCGAGGGCACGCTCTTCATTTCTTCCGGGGTCAGGTCGTAGATATCCTTATCGAGGGGCTCGCCCGGATTCAGTTTGTTGACGATACCATCCATGCCGGCCATCATCATGGCTGCGAAGGCCAGATAAGGATTGCAGGCGGGATCGGGCGGCCGGAATTCCACGCGCTTCGCCTTGGGGGACGCCGAATACATCGGGATACGGCAGGCGGCCGAGCGATTGCGGCGCGAATAAGCCAGGTTGACCGGCGCTTCGTAACCGGGCACCAGGCGTTTGTAACTGTTGGTGGTTGGCGCGATAATGGCCGACAGCGCCCGCGCATGCTTCAACAGGCCTCCGATGTAATGGAGACCGAGCTGGCTGAGCCCCGCGTAGCAATCGCCCGCAAACAGCGGCTTGCCGTCTTTCCACAGGCTCTGGTGCGTATGCATGCCGCTGCCGTTGTCCGCAAAGATCGGCTTCGGCATGAAGGTTACGGTCTTCCCGTATTGGTTGGCGACATTGCGGATGACGTACTTGTACAGCATCATGTTGTCCGCGGACCGCACGAGAGTGTCGAAACGCTGGTCGATCTCGCACTGCCCGCCGGTGGCGACTTCATGATGGTGGCACTCGATGGTGATTCCGCACTTGATCATCGTCTGCACCATTTCGCTGCGCAGATCCTGGTAGTGATCGGTCGGCGGAACCGGGAAGTAGCCTTCCTTGTAGCGGGGACGGTAACCGAGGTTGTTCTCTTTTCGGCCGGAGTTCCAGCGGCCCTCTTCGGCATCCACGAAGTAATAACCGGAGTGCTGATTCTGGTCGAAGCTGACGTTGTCGAAAATGAAGAACTCGGCTTCGGCACCGAAATAGGCGGTGTCGGCCACACCCGTATTCTTCAGGTACAGCTCGGCCTTCTGGGCGATCCAGCGCGGGTCGCGCTCGTACCGCTGCTTGGTGATCGGGTCTTTTACATCGCCGTACATGACCAGCGTCGGGGTCTCGGCGAACGGATCCATGAACGCGGTGTTCGGATCGGGGATCAGCAGCATGTCACTCTCGTGAATCGCGGCCCAGCCGCGAATGCTCGATCCGTCCATCCCGAATCCATCTTCGAAGCTGCTCAGTCCCAGCTCGTAAATCGGGTAGGAAACGTGATGCTGCAAGCTCGGGATATCGGTAAATCTCAAATCGAGCTGTTTGGCATCGTTTTTCTTGGCAAACTCCAACACTTCTTGCGGACTCATCCATCCTCCACGGTGGGTATTTAGTGGGATTGCCGTAAATGCAGATTGCACTAAGGATATCCCACGGCAGTACTTCTGGTCAAGTTGAGTTACAGGCAGCGGGAGCCAGCGCAAAGGCCACAACCGTATCGCCGCAAGCTCCGGTTTGTGCCTCTAGTTCGCCGACCAGCAGAGCTTCCAGGTTGCCGGGTTCGATTTCGACTTCACAGGCGGCGATCTCCGCGTCGCTGGCGCCACGAAAACACAGGTCGCAAACCGCCAGTGACTCGGATCCAAACCGCATAGGCGGGCCGAAGGTGCGGCAGGTAATCGGCCGGAATTCGTAGAGATCGCAGGTGCCCGTCTCCGGGTCCAGCACCGGGCAGGGTTCATTTTCGGCCGCTTCGTCCGCTTCAAGGAGCACCTGAAGGGTATTGACGGGGTAGTCGCGGCGGATCCGTTCGTTCCACCCTCGTACCCTCTCTTGCAACCTGGCAGCGCGTTCCGGATCACGTGCGCGGAGTTCGGCCAAGCCGCTGCGAAGCCGGGCGGCATCCAACTGCGTGATGGGGAATGGGCCGAGGCAGCAATCGAAGCAGCCGGGGCGGCAGAGCAGCCAGGAACCACTCTTCCGTGCGGCTTGCGCCACGGCTGCATCTACGATCCGAATCAGTTCCCGGTCCCGCTCCATGCAGGCTCATTCTGCCACCCTTGACAATGATCAGGCAAATTGATACACCTGATCCGAGAATTGTTAGGTTCCTCGCGCCGGGCTGTGCCACCACAATTTGGTGTTGTTATTTTCTATTGTGGCGATCAGAGGTAACCGCGAGTGAAGATTGCACGCCACATGAAATTGCCAATGCGATCGATGTTCGGCGCCTTAGCGTTAGGCCTGGGACTTTCGTTATTGAATGTGCCGGCCCTGGCGCATCATTCGTTTGAAGCCGAATACGATTCCAAGAAGCCCCTCCAGGTGCAGGGGGCAGTCACGAAGGTAGAGTGGATGAATCCGCATGCCCGTTTCTATGTCGATGTCAAAGATGAGAACGGGAGAGTGACAAACTGGAATTTTGAGCTGGGCAGCCCGAATGTGCTGACCCGGCAGGGCTGGCGGCGGGATTCTCTGAAGGCGGGGGATGTGGTCACGGTGGAAGCCTACCTCGCCAAGGATGGTTCGAATCTGGCCAATGCCCGCAGAGTTACGCTGGCAGACGGCCGTAAGGTCTTCGCCGGTTCGACCGCTGAGGGACAATAGATTTCGGTATTCTTGAATTTCAATCGGGAGGTTTTCGGAATGAGAGCTACATTGACGGTATTCGTTGCGGGTTTCGGTCTGCTGATTTCGGCGGCGCCGGCCCTGGCGCACCATTCGTTTGCGGCGGAGTTCGACTCCAGTAAGCCGGTCACGCTGAAAGGCGCGGTCACCAAAGTCGATTGGATGAACCCGCATATCTGGATTTACCTCGACGTGAAGGATGAGTCCGGCAAAACTGTTAACTGGCAGTGCGAAGGTGGTCCTCCCAATACATTGACGCGGAATGGCTGGACGAGGAACTCGCTGAAGACCGGCGACGCGATTACGATTGAAGGCTTCAAAGCGAAGGACGCTACGAACACCTGCAATTCACGCTCGGTCACGTTAGCCGATGGCAAGAAAGTCTTTGCCGGCTCGAATGACGATGGCGCTCCCGCCCGGAAGGGCGGAGCCGAATAAGAACAAGCCTCACGAAGGATTCAGGCGAGCCCCGGGCGTCGATGATGTGACTCCCGACGGGCTCGCCCGTGTGTTTCTACAGGAGATCTTCTGCTATGCGAATTCGTCTGAATGGCCTGATGGGTATAGTTGTGGCTGTATTGGCCGTGGCATCGATTGCGGCGGCCCAGCAGGCGCCGCCCGCGCCAACCGGTCCCGCGCCTAAGTTGAACGGCAAGCCCGATCTGAGCGGGCTTTGGCAGCGGCCCTATGTTCCCGACATGACCGCTACCTCTCGCGACGGGAAGACGCAGGCGGCCGATTCCACGCTGCCGGCCGACGCCAAAAACAAGGATCGCAAAGAACTGCCGTTTACCGAGTGGGGAAAGCAGCAGTGGGAATCCTACGATGCTGCCAAGGGCGACTACACGGGCAGTTGCCTGCCATTCGGCCTGATGCGCTCGATGAACTCTCCCGATCCCATTCAGATCATGCAGAGCGATAAGTATGTCGCGCTGTTGTACGAGCAGAATACCTGGTTTAAAGTGATCCCCATCGATGGACGCGGGCACCGCGAACAGGTCGGTACCTGGTTTGGAGATTCGGTCGGGCATTGGGAAGGCGACACGCTGGTAGTCGACACGATCAACTTCAATGGCAAAACCAGACTGGACACAATCGGCCATCCCCACAGCGAGCAGCTCCACACCGTCGAACGTTTCACGCGCACAGATGCCGGCCATATTGCGTATGAAGTAACCATCGACGATCCAAAGACGTTCACCCGCACCTGGAAGAATACGCGAGTGTTTAATCTGCGCCCGGATTGGGAGATCATGGAATACTCCTGCGAGGAGAACAACAAAGATTTCCTCGAAGGGCACATCAAGGGCGGCCTCAACCCGGGCAAGTAAGAGCAAACCAGGGTTATAGGCGCGCGCGGCGGATGGGACATTTGCGCATTTTTGTGTCGATTCGATAAGCTGTTTGCTTGCCGGGCCTACGCACTGCCAAGACTTCGATTTCCGATCTTGCGATCTTCGGAGGGCGGCCGGCTTTCGCGGAGCCGCTCCATGTGGGCAGACCGAACATCGGCAATCGCGAGCGGCTGCTCGCGCGGTTCAACGATCTGCTGGACCGCAGGTGGCTAACCAACGGCGGCCCGTTTTTACAGGAATTCGAAGAGCGGCTAGCGGACTATCTCGGTGTGCCTGAGTGCATCGCGATCTGCAACGGGACCATCGCCCTGGAAATCGCGATACGCGCGCTGGGGCTCGCGGGTGAGGTGCTGGTTCCATCCTTCACCTTCATCGCCACCGCGCATGCCCTCCAGTGGCAGCACATTACACCGGTATTCTGCGACATCGACCGGCGGACCCATCATCTGAATCCCGAGCTAGTGGAGAGCAGGATCACGCCGCAGACGACGGGAATTCTCGGCGTACACTTGTGGGGCGAGCCGTGCGCGATCGAGGCGCTCACGGAGATCGCGAACCGGCGCCGGCTGGCGCTTCTCTTCGATGCTTCGCACGCTTTTGGATGTTCGCACCGAGGCCGCATGATCGGGAATTTCGGACGGGCGGAAGTGTTCAGCTTTCACGCGACAAAATGCTTCAACACTTTTGAAGGGGGCGCGGTCGCCACCGGAGATCGGGAACTGGCGGCCAGAATCCGCCTGATGCGCAGTTTCGGATTCGCGGACTACGACGAAGTGGTCCACCTTGGCACAAACGGCAAAATGAGCGAGGTCGCGGCGGCGATGGGGCTGACGGGATTGGAAAGCCTGGACGAATTCATCGACTGCAACCGGGCCAACTACCGGCGTTATCAGAGCCTGCTCGCCGGCATCCCCGGGCTGTGTCTGCATCCGGTGGATGCGTCGGAACGCCGCAATTACCAATATGTCGTAATTGAAGTGGACGAAGAGGCAGCAGGCATCAGCCGGGACCTGCTGCAGGCGGTTTTGGCGGCCGAAAACGTACTGGCGCGGCGCTACTTCTATCCGGGCTGCCACCGGATGGAGCCCTATCGCTCGAATCCCCGTCACGCGACAGAACTCCCGGAGACCGAGAGGCTCAGCCGCCGAGTCCTGACGCTGCCCACAGGCACCGCTGTGGACGCCGAGGCCGTAGAGACCATTAGCCACCTGCTCCGGCTCAGTGTGGAGAATGCAGCCGAGATGAGTTCCGCCGCCAGACGTGCGGCAGTGCGCTAAAAGATATTGCAACCTGTTAATATTTAGTTGAGTCACTCGCCGACGGCTTCGATGAGTCGTTCGGATCTCCAAACAGTCTCAGCGCCGGCTGAGGATTTCACACCCACCTCCGCCACCCTTGTATTCGAGCCGCCCGAGATCCTCGCCAGGGAGGATCCGGGCGGCGTCAATCCGTGGATCATCGCGCTAACCGTGATGCTGGCCACCTTCATGGAAGTGCTGGACACCAGCGTGGCCAACGTCTCGCTCCCGCACATTGCCGGCAGCCTGGCTTCAAGCATCGATGAGAGCACGTGGGTGCTGACGGCTTACCTGGTTTCCAACGCGATCGTGCTGCCCCTGGCCGGCTGGTTTTCGGCGCTGTTCGGGCGGAAGCGCTTCTATATGATTTGCGTCGCAACCTTTACGGCCGCGTCATTCTTGTGCGGCCTGGCGCCGAATCTGACTCTTCTGATTGTGTTCCGGACGCTTCAGGGGATTGGCGGCGGCGCCATGCAGCCCATCTCGCAGGCCATCCTCGTGGAGAGTTTCCCCAAGAAGAAACGGGGAATGGCGATGGCGGTCTATGGCATGGGCGTGGTGCTGGCGCCGATCATCGGGCCCACACTGGGCGGCTGGATTACGGATAGCTATAGCTGGCGATGGATCTTTCTGATCAACATCCCGGTGGGAATCCTTTCCCTAACGCTGACTACGTTGCTGATCTTCGACCCGCCGTACCTGGAGCGCCATAAGCCTGGCACATTTCGCATGGATTATACCGGGCTGGGTTTGATTGCCGCCGGTCTGGGGTTTCTGGAGGTATTTCTGGACGAGGGACAACGCAAAGACTGGTTCGCCTCCCAGTTAATCCAGGCGTCGGCGTTGGTGGCGTGCGTGGCGCTGATCTCCTTCGTGCTCTGGGAACTCCGCCATAGCCAGCCCGTAGTGAATCTGCGTCTGCTGCGCGACCGTAACTTCTGCCTGGCCACGAGCACGATGTTCCTGGTGGGTTTTGTGCTCTATGGCAGCACGGTCCTGCTGCCGATCTTCCTGCAGACATTGATGGGATATAACGCCATGCTCAGCGGCTTGGTGCTTTCTCCCGGCGGTGTCGCGGTGATTTTGCTGATGCCGCTCGTGGGCGCTCTGCTCTCGAAAGCGTCCGTCGAGCCGCGCTGGCTAATCATCTTCGGGCTGATGACCTGTGCGGCGGGGCTGTTTCACATGGCTCATTTCAACCTGCAGATCGATTTTCGCACGGCTATAGAAGCGCGTGTCATTCAGAGTATGGGGTTGGCCTTCCTGTTCGTTCCGCTAAACACCATGGCCTTCTCCTCGCTCCCCAGGGAGAGGGCCAACAGCGCGACCGGTCTGATCAATCTCGCGCGGAACATTGGCGGGAGCACCGGGATTGCGACCGTTACCACGATGCTGGCGCGGCGCACGCAGTTTCACCAGAGCGTTCTGGCCGGCCATGTGAACCTGTTTAACGACAGTTACCGGACCCTGGTTGACCGGGCTACGCGCATGTTTATCGGGCGGGGCTCCGGCCCTGTAGAGGCGCTCCATCAGTCACAGGCTCTGGTCTATCGCCTGGTACAACGGGAAGCCACAACGAAGGCCTTCATCGACGCATTCTGGCTGCTCGGAGTTATCTTTCTGGCGATCGTGCCGGTGATGCTGCTGAGCCGCAACTGGATGCGGCGGGAAAGTTAATATAGCTTCCTAGTTCTGGTCGGGCAATGCGAACACCAGAATATTGCTGGCATTGCTGGGGTGGAGCTCCGGGGCCAGCGTGTTCAATCCGGAACTGACCAGTGAGTTGCCGGTGCTCACGGCAATGTATTGCTTCCCGTTGACTGCATAACTGATCGGATAACCCGTGACCGGAGATCCGAGGTTGACCTCCCACAGCACCTTTCCGCTCTCCTGATCGAATGCGCGGAAATGTCCGTTTGTGTCGCCGCCGAATATGAGACCTCCGCCGGTGGCTACGAGCGACATCATGCCCGCGCGCTGTTCGTATTTCCAGGTGATCTTGCCTGTCTCCACCGAGATCGCCTGCACGGTGCCGATCTTGTCGGTTCCCGGAGCGATCTGATTGCGATTGCGAATGTCGTACGGCGTTGTAGTGAAGGGCTTATCGGCCAGTGCGGTCACGGTGGCGCAAGTGTTCTGCAGCGGATAGTACATGGTATGGGTTAGCGGACTGTATGCGCCGGCGGGAAAATCCTTGCCGCCATTGACCGTGGGGCAGACGAAACGTTCATCGCCAATCTTGTTGAATACGGTATCGGGATTCACCGTGACCTTGCCGGTCGCGCCATCGATATTCGCCACTACATTTTGCCGCACCGTCGGCGTAGCCCACAGGAACTCGCCAGTCTGGCGATCGAGCGTGTACACAATGCCCGTCTTTCCCGGGATGCCGGTAACCACCTTCCTTCTCTCGCCCGGCTTGAGCCTGGGATTGATCCAGCTCACCTGGTTTTTGTCGGGCGATACTGCCGTGTCGATCAGCAGGCGTTCGAAGGGATGATCGAAATCCCAATGGTCCACGACGTGTTGGTAATACCAGACGAGTTTGCCTGTATCGGCATTCAGCGCGAGGGTCGAATTGTGATAGAGATACTGCTTGTCGTTGCCCGCGAGCCAGAATTTCGGCGCTGGTGACGTGACCGATGTGCCGATGAAGATCAGATTCAATTCCGGATCGAAACTGGGCACCATCCACGTGCCGACGTGGCGGCGATTGGCATCGGGAACATCGCCCCAGGTTTCGTTGCCGGGTTCTCCGGGCTTGGGGATGGTGCGCGTGCGCCAGAGTTCTTTACCGGTTTTGCCGTCATGCGCGGTAATGATGCAACCGTTGGGAGTGGCTTTAAACTCGCAGCCACGGCCGGAAACAATTTTGCCGTTGGCGATGATCGGGCCCGAGGTTTCCTGTGCCGAGTCCTCGCGGTAATCGACGATACGGTTCTCCCAGACCAGCTTGCCGGTGGTGGCGTCCAGGCCGTAGACGAAGTCGTCGACGCTGGTATCGATGATCAGGTTGCCGTAAATGGCAAGATTGCGATTGATGCTGGGCACGATCAAGAATTTGTTCACGTCATCGGGCAACTTGCGGCGGTATTCCCAGATCAGGTCGCCGGTGGCGGCATTGATGGCTTGCACCAGGTCGCTCGGGTTGGGCAAATAAAGAGTGCCGTGGTACACCAGCGGCGTGGCTTCCTGCACTCCGGGGCCCATGCCGCGCGTCCAGATCATTTTCAATCTGCCGACATTGGCGCGATTGATCTGATTGAGCGGGCTGTAGCCCCAGCTATTGAGCGTGCGCCGCCACATCAGCCAGTCGGCCGGATCGGGGTTTTGCAGCATCTGATCGGTCACCGGAGCGAAATCCCGCGCCGGCTGCTGCGCCGCGATGGGCGACAGAAGCAGCGCAAGCAATCCAAGCACTCTCGTAGGAACCTTTGTCATGATGTCTCGCCTTTGTGGAACGAAATTAACACGCGGCACGCAGGGCCAGCAACCGGGAAGCTGGCATAGAATTGACATATGCTCTTGAGACGCTCCTATTTTCCGATGGCCCTTCTGCTGGCCGCGGCCGCGCCCGCGTTTGCGCAGATGGACGTGAAGGCAGCAGTGTTGAAGCACTTGAAAACATCGCGCGATTTCACCCTCAAGGTGGCCGACCAGATGCCCGAAGCGACGTACGATTTCAAGCTGACTTCGCCCCAGATGAGCTTCGGCCAGCAAATGACCCATCTGGCTCAAGCATTCGATGAATTTCTGTCGCCGTTCTCCGGCGGGAATCCGAATTTTGCAAAGCCCGCGTCGATGAAGAAGGCAGACGTCATCGCGTTCGTGCGGCAGTCGTTTGACAGCGCGATCGATCGCGTGTCAAAGATCACGAACGATCAGATCGCCAAAAGCTACAAGACCCAAGACGGAATGGCGAGCGGGCTCGACCTGCTCCTCGAACTGATGGACCATACGACGCACCACCGCGCTTCGGCGGAGATGTATCTTCGGGCTAAGGGAATCACGCCGGCCGAGTATCAGTTTTAGTCGTGGCTGCGGCCGGCTTTCCAGGCGGCTGGACCCGGGCAACTGCGTCTATTTTCCCATTGCTTTCCAGACGTCGGCCTTGGTCTGGGGAGCGGCGGAGGCGTGCACGTTGATATAGCGGTCAAAGTCCAGATTGAGCTTTTCCAGGATGGGGAAGAGAGCTTTCACATGATCGTTTGCCGGTTGCCCGGGAGTCACCGTGAAGTCGCCCTGGAATAGGACCTTCTCCTTGGGAATGTACGCGATCATTAACCCGTTGGAGTGCGGAACCGGAGAAACGTGATACAACTCGACGGTCCGCGTTCCATCGGAGAAGACCTTCTTTTCCGCTACGGCTTCGATCTTCGCCTTCTTGGGATTTTTTGCCAGAGTGTCGTTCAGCAGCGTTCGGGGAGTGTTGAGCGCTTTGCTGAGGAACTCCTCATTGTTCTTCTGCGTGACGATCGTCGCGCCTTCGGCCACCAGCACAGGCAGCCCTCCGGTGTGATCGGAGTGAGGATGCGTGTTCATGACGTACCGGATGGGCTTGTTGGGGAAGAGCTTCTTCGTTTCGGCGACATAAGCGAGAGCTCGCTGCTCGGATTGTCCGGCTTCGAGCATCATGATGTAGTCTTTGAATTCGACAAGGATGGAATCGTAGCTGCCGGCGCCGGTAGTAAGCCGGTACAGGCCGTCGCCGAGCTTTTCGGTTGTGACCGTCAGAGGAGCCGGGGCCGGCGGCGCTCCGCCACCCGCGCCACCACGGCCTCCGGCTGGGGCAGGCGCCAGTGTCGCGGCATCGGGCGGATTTGCCTTCGCCGACGTGACATCCACTTCAAAGAAGGGCCAGCCGCCGCGAGTCTGCACGATTTTCGACGGAGCCATGACGCCGCCGAAGTCCTTCCATCCGGTGTACGTCGCGAGGATATGCATGTCGCCCATGATGTTTTCCCCGAGCCACGTTTCCACGCGATCGACCATGTTCTTTTCATCCACATAGCCATTGACGACATAGTTCTTGCCGGAAGGCGCTTTGACCGCCGGGCTCCAGGTGAGGACGGTGTAGTTCTTGCCGCCGGCCTTGCGGCGGCTCACCGTCGCGTTATTGGCAGCGGCGCCTTTCAGGAAACCCCAGGGCGTGATGTAGAACTCCAGGGAGTTGGCCCAGGGTTGGGAGACATCCGCCTGTTGGGGCGTGACCTGCTGGAAGAAGGTCCCGGGTGTGAGGGTCGTTGAGCCGCCCGGCCCAATGTTGTTGGTGGTCCCAGTGGCACGCGACGCGGGCGCGCTGAGGTCAATCACGCGGACGTAGCTGTTGATCGGCCGCATGGGATCGTGCGTCCCCCGGCACATCATGTCGGCGGAGTTGGCTCCGCACTGCTGGAACGCCACGTCTTTCGCCGAACCGGAATACGTAATGGAATTCAAATCGCCCAACGCCTTTTGCGCATTGGCGATCACGGTCTTAGCATCTTGCGCCACGGCGCTGCCGCAAAGGAACGCGAGGCAGATTGTGATTACAGCAAATTTTTTCAACGCGGATTTCTCCTTAGAACACCTTTTCTGAGTATTTTATTCCTTGGAAGCTGCGTGCTGCAAAAGGTCGCGAATTTCGCCCGCGGACGGTTTGGCGCCTACCAGTTCGATCGGCTTGTGGCCGCTGCTATCGAGAATCGCGGGATTGGCCCCTTTTCCGAGCAGGTAACGCACGACATCGGTCTTGCCCGACTGAGCCGCTACGTGCAGGGCCGCCATTCCTTCCGTACCCGAGGGCGCACGCGAAATGCGCATGGAGTAGGTTTGGGTGCCCGTGACTCGCGCATTGATATCGGCGCCGTGTTCGAGGAGCAGGTCCATGATCGGCGGATTCGGCGGGCCACCAGCGCTCGTCGATGCGGCAAGGCCCGTGCCGAGCCCTCCCATGCCTACACCCGCCGCAACGAGAAAGGGTGTCAGACCCATCGCGACGATATCGGGAGCGGCGCCCTTCGCCAATAAGGCTCGCACCACTTCGACATCGCCGGCGATGGTCGCGCGCATCAAGGGCGTGCATCCGGTATTCAGAAACTCCTCGACGAAGCGACCGCTGTTGCCGCCCCGGCTCGGGCGGTGCATATTGAGCTGTGGATTGAGATCGACGCCGGCAGCCAGCAGCGCGTCAATGATCTCGATGTTCGAAACTGCCTGGGGGCCCGCGGCGCGCGGCGCCCTGCCGCCGCGGCCTCTGCCCTGTCCACCACCCGCGGGGACAAGTGTCGCGGCTTTTCTATCGACGGCGATATACAGGGCGGTGCGTCCCCACCAATCCCACAATTGAGGATTTGCTCCGCGGTCGAGCAGGAGTTTGGCAACGTCGTTGTGGTCGTTATCGAGGGCGAGCATCAACGGAGTGACGCCTTCGGGGGTCGGCAGATCCACGTTGGCTCCGTTGCCGATCAGCGCATCGACGCAGTCATAGCAGCCGTCGCGCGCCGCATATAGCAATGCGGTGAGCCCGCCGACGGGACGATACTGGGCGCGCGGTTCGTTGGTAATTTGGCTCTCCCAATCGTTGTAAAGCGCTCGCGGCCTGACATCGGCGTCTTTGGATAGAAGGAGCTTTACCATCTCGCCCGCGTTTTTGGGCGCAGTGGCGGCCCACATCAACGGCGTCTGCTTACGGAACGTTTCCATTGCGTTGACGTTGGCCCCGGCCTTGATCAACGCATCGACGACAGGCAGTTCCCCCGTCTTGATCGCCAGCATTAAAGCCGTCTGGCCGTCCTGATTGGGAGTGTCGGGCCGCGCACCGGCAGCCAACAGCGTTTTCACCATGCGGAAGTCAGCCAGCTTGGCGGCTTCGGCGAGCGGCGTGGATCCGAACTCATTAGCGACTTCCACTTTCGCTTTCTTTGCGATCAGCGCGTCGAGGAGCTCATAATCCAACTTGTAGACGGCCCAGTGAATGGGGCGGGTGCCATCGGGCTGGGCTTCGTCCACATCGGCCCCGGCACGAATTCTGTCCAGCGCTGCCTTGCGATCTCCCAGTTCAATGAGCTTGGCGAGGGTAACCCTCTGGGTCTGCGCCAGCAGCGGCAAACCGGCAGCGATGAAGCAGAACACGGCAGAAGTTAAACGTTTCATCGTCCCTCGCTGTTAAACCACATTGGGGTCGAGCTTATCGTGGTGAGCCCAGAGGCCCTTAGCTGCGTCGTACAGGAACTTGTACGGGTCTTTCCACGTTCGCGCCAGACCCTTCAGAACGCCGCCTTCCAGCATCTCTTTCGGACCTTCGCCTTCCCGAACCTGTTTGAACAGGCGAGCCCGCACCTCTTCCATCAGGTCGCGCTCCGCTTTCAACCCGGCACGAGTCATAACGGGACCATACGCGGGGACGATGCGGGTCTGATCGTTGGCCACCTTGAGCAGGAGATCCATCGCGTCCACGCGGCCTCCGATCCAGGCGCCGGTAAAGTAATCGAGCGCCGGATCGCGCAGGGGCGAGACAACGTCGCCGACCGCAAGAACATTCGAATTTTTGAAGAGGACGTAAATGTCGCCGCTGGTGTGGGCCAGGGGCAGGTGGCCATAGTCGATCTGTTCGTTACCGGCTTTAAAGGAACCGGCGGTGAGAAAGGTCTCGGTGGGGCGGGCTGATTTGGGACGGGCTTTCTCATAGCGTTCCTCGGCCGGAACCCAATAATCCGCGGACATCCATTGGCGCGTACGCTCGTGCGCGATGATCTTCGCGCCCTGCGATGCGAAGATCTCATTGTTGCCCGTCTGATCGGTGTGATAGTGGGTATTGAAGATGGTTTTGACCGTCGAGCGACCACCCAAATTCCTAAATGCGGCCAGCAACTGTTGGGCGGACATCGGAGCGCCACTGTCCACCAGCACGAGTCCGTCACCGGCAGAAAGCGCCAGCACGTTGGCGCCGCCCCCGTCCACCACTGCAAGCCCGTCTGTCAGGCGACCCTGTTGCCCCAGAACCCGGCGGGAGGCCCACATGGTGAGCAGCCCAGCGGCGACGCCCTTCAAGATCTTTCTTCGTTCAAATCTGTACGCTACCCAATCCACCAATACCTCATGCCAACCCGATTACCGATTCTATCGGAGCGGGCCGAAACGGGGCAAGCAGGCATTGGGCTCTCAACCGCGTATGCGGATCTTGCGCTCGTCCACAACTGCAAGTTTTCCGCTTAGGTTAATCCCGGCGAGGCGCGGAATCGCGTACCGCAGCATCGTATCGATTGCTTCCTCAACCGCCGGGTGGAGCCTGAGCCGCACGACACCTGGAGTGTTGGCCGGCGGATATCTGAGAATATTCGCAAAATCTGCATCGAGGGTTACAAGGATGCGTGCTTGTTCGATGGCCGCATCCCGCACGTCCAGGTCGTCAGCTCCCGAGAGACCGAGTTCGACGACCGAGACCACATCGTGGCCCATGCTGCGGAGCGTCTTCGCGTGGAGTTCCGACAGGTTCTCGTCCAGCAGGAATTTCACGCCTCGGAAAGGACGATTTCGTCAGCTGCCAATGCCGCCGCATACTCCAGGCAGGCACGGAGATCGTCGGCAGTGAGTTGGGGATAGGCACCCAGCAGTTTCTCGAAGGTCTCTCCCGCCGCTATTTTCTCGAGCAGCAGGTAAACCGGAATGCGGGTACCCTTCACGCAAGGTTTCCCCATCATGACGCTGGCCTTGGCTTCAATGCGATCGGGGAACTTCACAGTCTGAATTTACCATGCCTGCTGTGGGCTCCGTAACTACGGTAGTGTCTGAAATGTGGACATTACCTAACTACGTGACTACACTCCCGCGATCGTACCGGTGCTGTCGCCGAACTTGTCACGCTCGACGCCTACCTTTTGGAGCAGCGTCAGGTGGAGATTCGCGATTGGCGTGCGCTCGGGCAGCACCAGGTGCTGGCCCCCGAGTTTCATCTTTCCGGCGCCGCCGCCAACTAAAATGTTGGGCTCGGGATAATTGTTGTGCAGGTCGCTATTGCTCATGTTCGATCCGTACATGAAGATCGAATGGTCGAGCAAACTGCCCTGCCCGTCCGGGGTTTCCGCCATCTTCTTTACAAATTCAGAGAACTTCTCGAGATGCCAGGTCTGAATCTTGACCAGCTTATTGATTCGTTCCAGATCGTTGGCGTGGTGCGATACGGGGTGGAACGAATCCGGCACCCCGATGTGGTTGTAGGTCCGGTTGGTGCCTTCGGACACCATGATGTAAGAGGTCACCCGCGTGAGATCGGCCTGAAACGCGAGGGCGATCAGATCGAACATCAACTTCACCTGGTCTTCGAACTTGTCCAGTTCCCCCGCCGGAGCATCGGGAATCTTGATGCCCGACTGGCCTTTGGCCGATGCCATCTGCGTGCGCCGCTCGATCTCGCGGACGCTATCGAGGTAGCCATCGAGAACCGCGCGGTCGCCGGAGCCAAGGTCACCCTGGAGCTTCCTGGTGCGGTCCAGGATCAGGTCGAGCAGGCTGCTGGTCTGATGGCTGATGGCTGCGCGTTCCTGCGGCGTGTCGCCTTCACCGAAGAGCTGCAAAAAGACTTTCCGCGGGTTGTACTCCATGGGCAGCGGCGATTCCGCGTCGCGGAACGATAATGTCGTGTAGTTGCCCCCGCCGCCCGCCGCTACCTGAACGGTGGTTTCGGAGGCGACCTCGAGCGAGGGCAGCGGAGTGTCCTGGCTGATGATCTTGGCGATCACCTGATCGAGGGTCGTGGCCATGTGCGCTTTGGGGCCGCCCGTATCTGGACGCGTGGCGCTGAGCCACGTTGCGGGAGTGAAGGTGTGCACCGATCCCGCGGTGGCGGCGTTTTCCAGGTTTCCGAAAGACGTAACGTATTTCTTGTACGGTTCGAGCGAGGCGAGAATCGGGCTGAGCTTAAAATCGGCGCCGGAACCGCTCGGCGTCCATTTATCGATGGCCGCTCCATGGGACGTGTTGTACATGATGGCGCCGTGCGGAATGTAGAAGAACGCTGCCCGCATCCGGGGCACAGCGGCAGTCTGGGCCAGCGCCGTGGCGGCGGGCACCATGGCATCCAGAAAAGGCAGCGCCAGCTTCACCCCGGCAGCCTTCAGAACCGTGCGGCGCGCAATATGTTTCCTGGTCAGGAACATCTGATCTCCTTTACTTCGCAGCGGGCGACGGACCCTGCCTGCGAAACGCATCGGTACTCACAATTCCCAAAACAATGGACGAGAACTTGTAATTATCCTTCGCCGCCCCGCGAACCACGGCGCGCACTTGAGGCATATCGAAATATTCCAGCTCCCTGTTCAGGGCGTACATCATCAGCTTCTCGGTAACAGCACGCGCGAAAACCGCGGGGCGGTCCACCAACTGCTTGCGCAATTCCACGGGACCGTTGATTGGGACACCATTCGGCAGCACGGTGCTGGCGTCGATCGCGGCGTTCGCCTGGCGATCGACGGTTCGCCACTCCCCGATTGCATCGAAATTCTCCAGAGACAGGCCGGTCGGGTCGATTACGCCGTGGCACTGGTTGCAAACCGCTTTGTTGCGGTGCTGTTCCAGCCGCGCCCGGACTGTTTTCGGCGGCTCTCCTGCTTTCTGCGAAAGATCGGTGGCGGTGTCCGGCGGAGGAGGCGCCGGGGGCGTCCCCTGCAACTTGTCGAGTACCCACGCTCCCCGCAATACCGGAGACGTGCGGTCGCCATACGAAGTTCGCATCAGCACGGCCGCCTTGCCCAGCAAACCGGCGCGCTCTTTTTCGGTCAGCGTGACCTTGCGGAATTGGGCGCCGACGACTCCGGGAAGTCCATAATGGCGGGCCAGCCGTTCGTTGAGGAACGTGTGATCGTCGGTCAGGAGATCGATCACGCTCCGGTCTTCCAAGAGGATGCTGCGGAGAAAGGCTTCCGCTTCATTTGCAAAATCATGCCGCAGTGGTTCGCTGAATCCGGGGAACAACGCCGGGTCGGGCTGCACGGAATCGAGAGTGGTCAGATTCAACCACTTCATGGCAAAACTGGTGACCAGGCTCGCAGCCTTGGGATCCGCCAGCATGCGGCGAACCTGTTTTTCCACGGCTCCGGGGTTGCTTAGCCCATTGGCGGACGCGAGTGACAGCAATTCCTCATCGGGGCCAGTGTTCCACAAGAAGAAGGAAAGACGAGAAGCCAATTCCAGGCCGGTGAGGGCAAATTCGGAATTGGGGGATGCCCCTTTCGGGCCGCGGATCGCGCGATAGAGGAAATCCGGGCTGGCCAACACGGCCGCCACCACCTGCTCGATTCCCTGATCGAAACTACCCCCGCCCGCACGGCCGGCTTCATAGAACGGCATGAGGCGGGCCGCATCTTCGGCCGTCACCGGACGGCGAAACGCGCGACGTGCCAGGTTCTCTGTGATCTGCTTCGCACAGGCGGGTTCTCCCAACTTCTTGGGGTCGCAAATGAAGATCAAGGCGCGGCTGGGAGTTCGCGAGACGCCTTTCGCGTTATAGGGCCCGGAGATTTCGATACCGTCTTGCAGACGCGGCATGCGCCCGTTTCCTGTGCCGAATCCCAGGACGCCGATGCCGCCGAAACCAGAGGCGACGTTCTCATCGGACTCCACATGCGCACGATCGATGAACGCAACGGCGATGTCGCGCACCCCGGCCTCGACCTGCACGGGAATCTTCGAGAAGCGTTCGATGATCTTGGCGCGCGCTTCCGCGCCCTTGCGATCGGCCAGCGCCTGATCGGCAGGCCCCCCAACCGGCCCGCGGAAGACGATCTTGCCGTCAATCATGATGACCAGCGTGCTTTCGTTTTCCACTGTGCTGGTGTACAGGCCCACGCCGAGGTCAAGAATGTCGATGCGATATTCGCCATCGGCTGGGAAGTTATGCTTGAACCTCACTCCGCCGCGCGTGCCGGGAGGTAATGGATCGTCGCTGTTTTGAACGGCGCTGATCAAGTACTTGGTGTGCGAAACGCGGCCGCTGGGATCGCCGATCGCGAGTTTGGCGATGTGCCGGGCAGCGGTAACGTACTGGTCGAGGAACGCCGGCGACACATTTAAGGCAGCCGCAGTATTGTCGAAGCCATCCACCTGAATATCCTGCGGCAAGACGTCTTTCGGATTAACATCCACACCCACCAACGCCTTCACGGATGCGGCGTACTCCGTGCGGTTCAGGCGCTGGACGGGCACATAACCGGCCTTCGGACCGCTGGCCTGAGAGTCGAGGGTGTTTTCCATCCAGGTGACGAACGAATCGATGTCTTTCTGCGGCGGCTGGGGAGCGCCCGGCGGCGGCATCAATCGTCCGCGCAGCTTGCGCAACGCTTTTTCCCAGATCTGCGCGTCATCCGCGGCGGCCTGGAGACCCAAACCATCCAACGCGAGGCCACCAATCCTGGCGCGCGAGTTATGGCAGGTGATGCAATATGTGCGCAACATCGCGCGATGCGGGTCGGCCGCCACAGGCGCGGTATCGCCGCGCGACTGCCCCGAAGCGCCTATTGGTAAGAGGCACAGGGTGGCGGTTAGGGAGAGAAGCTTCATACCGTAGCGAGCATTTTCGCAAGTTCGATGACGTATTCCCGGCAGACCGCTTCCTGACGGTCGCGGCTCGGAAAACCGCCACGCCTCAACCCACATCCTCCCTGCCCTCTGCTTCCCACGCAAGCGACTCCGTGCCTGCCGGAGACCCGTCGGCGTCTTTCGTTAGAACAATCATCCGCAGCAGTCGCATGCGCTCACGCGGGGTGAGTGAGGCGATTAACGAAAGGAGATCGTCAGCCGTTATCGTCTTGGCCATCGATTGAATTCTAACAGGAACTGCCTCCCGGATAAGTTCGCCGGGTGCTGACTGAATTCCCGTAAAATGGTCATACGCCCCGTAAGGAAGTACTTCTCGACGATGCTTAACAATAGGACGTTTCCGGCTCTTGGCATAGCTGCTCTTTCGTTGCTTTTCCGTGTAGCCGCGCAACCGCGCGCCGTGGACGCGAATGTTCTCAAAGCCGCTGGAACGGCGAACGACCCGGTGGCGGGGTCGTGGCTCACCTACGGACTGAGCCAGGGTGAAAACCGCTTCAGTCCGTTGCGACAAATCGATACGTCGAATGTGGGCAAGCTCGGATTAGCCTGGTCCTATGAACTGGGCGCGGGCGGCGGCAATCAGGAAGCGACGCCGCTGGTCTGGAACAACACCATCTACGGAATCACCACGTGGAGCGTCGTGTTCGCGATTGACGCACGCAACGGAAAACAGTTGTGGCGCTGGGACCCCGAAGTAAACCAATCAGCCGTGCGGGGGAAGATGTGCTGTGGCGTGCTCAACCGCGGACTGGCGCTGGCAAGCGGACTGATCTTCGCGCCGGTGAACGACGGCCGGCTGGTAGCGCTGGAGGCGCAATCGGGCAAGGTGATCTGGGAAGCGCGGGTCGCGTATCCGCAGGATTGGTACTCGCTGACAATCGCCCCGCGGATCGCGGGCAATAAGGTAGTCGTCGGGGTGGCCGGCGGCGATCATCCGACTCGTGGATTCATTGACGCCTACGAGATCTCAAACGGGAAACGCGCGTGGCGATTCTATACCGTTCCCGGCGATCCCTCCAAAGGATTCGAAGACGAGGCACAACGCGCGGCGGCGAAGACCTGGGGCGGCGACTGGTGGAAGATGGGCGGCGGTGGATCCGTGTGGGATGGCATGGCCTACGATGCGGAGACAAACACAGTCTACGCCGGCACGGGCAACGCAGAACCCTGGCCGGAAAAGTTCCGCGGCGCAAAAGGCCTGGACAACCTGTACACCTGCTCCATCGTCGCGCTGGATGCGAACACGGGCAAACTCAAGTGGCATTACCAGACCGTCCCGAATGACAACTGGGATCTGGACGCGGTCGGGCAGTTGATGCTGGCGGACCTCAAGATCAAAGGCCGTACGCGGAAGGTGATCATGCAGGCGCCGAAAAATGGCGTCTTCTACGTGCTGGATCGCGTCACCGGAGAGTTCCTCTCGGCGGCGCCGTTCGTGCAGGTGAACTGGACCAAGGGCTTTGACGAGAAGACGGGGCGGCCGTTCCTCAATCCGGAAGCCTTCTACGACAACAAGACGCCCGTGCAGATCTATCCTACGGGCGGCGGCGCGCACAATTGGGCGCCCATGTCCTATAACCCGGCCAGCGGTCTGGTCTATCTCCCGGCATCGCAGGGAAGCTACATGTTTCTGGCAGCCGACGAGGTGATCGGCTACCCCTTCGGTCACCCCGGCGTAGCCTTCCCCAAGCCAGGGGTCAAGCCGATCGTACCGGCTATCATCGGCCCGGAGCCGCTCGCCGGACAGCGCGGCGTCCTGGAAGCATGGGACCCCGTGAATCAAAAACTGGTGTGGCGCGTGGCGGGTGGCGGCGCCATGGGCGGTGGCACGGTCACCACGGCGGGCAACCTGGTGTTTCAAGTAATCAATGACGGGCGGCTGCTGGCCTACAGCGCCGACAAAGGCGACAAGCTTCTGGAGATCCGGACCAACCGCAACGGCGCGGCTCCGCCCATTACCTACATGGTGGATGGAAAGCAGTACGTGGCCTTCCTAGCCGGCACGGGACGGCCGGCCCAAGCGATGGGACCAACGGACGCCAAAGTCGACAATCCGCCGATGCTGTTTGCGTTCGAAATCGGGGGCACGGCTGCGCTGCCATCAGCGCCAGCGCCGTCTGCCCTGGCTCCGCCGCCCGCCCAAGAGTTGCATCAGTAGACGTTCTTAGCCAACCGGTAGTATCTCAAAGTGGGATCCGGCTGAATTGCCGAGTCCTCGGGCAAATGACCGACTCCATTTCTCTCCCGGCGGGCGTACGCCCATGCTGGTATTTTTCAACATAAAGCAAAGGCCTGATGTTTAGTTCCGGAAGAGCCCGTACACTTGCAGACGGCTGGCAGAACATCGCAGCGCCGAACGTATGCGGCCCTTCGTTACGTAGCGGGGAACGCTAGCACCTGTCAGCCTTAGTTCCAGAAAAACCTCCAATGCAATCTTCAGCATGTACTAAGCTAGACTGAGTAAGAGCCACGTCGCCTTTTGGAAAATGCCCCGAAGCTAGCAGCATTTTTATTCGCTAAAATCACAGCATTAGAAAAAGGGGGTTCCATGAAAGGGACGATGATTCGCTTGGCCCTGGTATTGGCGATGCTCGTTGCGGGCGCCGCCTCGCTTTTCGCATCGCCGGTAGGCAGCATCGCAGGCACGGCAAAGGATGGGAGCGGAGCCGTCATATCGGGCGTGAAGTTAACGCTCGTCAGCACGGCAACCAACGCCCGTACGACCGTGTCGACAGACGTGAACGGCGAATTCCAGTTTCTTCAACTGGCCCCGGCCACCTACTCGTTGACGGCGGAGTTGTCCGGCTTCAAGAGCGCCAGTGTGTCCGCAGTTCTCGTGCAGGTTGACCAGGTAACGCACGTGGACCTGACACTGGAGGTGGGGAGCGTTACGGAATCAGTCCAGGTCAGCGCGGTGTCGCCGCTTCTGGAAAACGACAAGAGCACACTGAGTAGCGTGATCGACACGCGAACCATCGGCAACATGCCCCTGAATGCCCGGCAGTACCTGGATCTGGCGCTGCTGACGCCCGGCGCCCTGCCTTCCCAACCCGGCCAGCAGGGTGGCGGATTCAATGTGGCGGGCGCGCGTTCCCAATCGAATCTGTTCCTGCTCGACGGAATCAGCAACGTCGATACGCAGATCAACTCCGCGCTGGGCAATTTCCGGATCACGGACGCCGTACAGGAATTCGCGGTCCAGACCAGCGTGCCCACGGCGGAGTTTGGCCGCGGTCAAGGCGCCCAGGTCAGCATCGTCACCAAGAGCGGCACCAACCAGTTCCACGGTTCGGTCTTCGAGTACCTCCGCAATTCCGATTTCGATGCGGCGGATTTCTTCACCAACAAGCTTGGCGGCGTCAAGAACACGCTTCACCGGAACCAGTATGGCGCGTCGTTCGGAGGACCGATCCTGCGCGACCGCACGTTTTTCTTTGCGTCCTGGGAAGGATTTCGTCAGGTGAATCCTACGGTCAGCTCGACTCGCGTACCTACCGCCGCGGAACGCGCGCAGGTGACCGATCCGATTTCGAAAGCGCTGTTACAGTTCTGGCCCAATTCCAACAGCTCGCGGCCGGGCTCGACGATCAACTTCATTTCCAATGTCGGCGCTTCCACGTTCGACAACACCGGATTGATCAAGATCGATCACAACTTCAGCGAAAAAGATCACTTGACCGGACGCTGGGCAGAATACCAGGGAACCGCGGTCACCGCCGGCGTCCTTCCGGCGCTCGGCGGGACCAGCAACACACCGGTGAGCCGCTCGGGGGTCCTCACGGAGACTCACACATTTACGCCAACGCTGCTCAACGAGTTTCGTTTTGGCTTCTCGCGAAACCAGACGTTTCTCACGGTGACCGATTCGGGATTCGATGCGTCCACCGTCTTCCGGGGCGCGGATGGCAAGCCGCTGCCGGGTGTCGTGGCCGCAAGCCAGAACCTGCTCGATTCCGGGCTGCCCACCATCATGGTTTCGGGCGGATTTGCCATGTTGGGAACCGCCAACAATTACCCGCAGGGCCGCATCACCAATACCTACGAGCTGTTCGATAACATGAGCTGGATCGCGCCGTTCGGCGCTTCCAGACACTCCTTCCGCTGGGGCGTTCATGTGCGCCGCGAAGAAGCGCGCCGTTTTCTCGATGGTAATTTCCGCGGAACCTTCAATTTCCAGAACTGGAACGATTTCGCCGCGGGGATGGTGAACACATCCGGGTTCCGCACGGGTTCGACCCTGGCCTACTGGAAGCGGTATCCGTTCGATATCTATTGGCAGGACACGTACAAGGCGAAGGACAACCTCACGCTCAACTATGGGATTCGGTACGAATATCAATCCGCCATCTACCAGACGCGGAAAGATGCGACGAACTTTCTCCCCGGCGTGGGTCCAGTGCTGCTCGGGACTAATCAGGTGCTGAATATCGATCCCACGAAGACGGGACCCTCGGCGCTGTATTATTCGCAGGCGCCGTTCCAACTATCTTCGAGCGGAGTGAATCCCGACAGGAACAACATTGCCCCCGTGGTGGGGGTCGCCTATACGCCGCGGGTCGCGCGCGCTATTTTTGGCAACAACGATACGGTGATCCGTGCAGGGTTCCGGGTGGGCTACGACGAGGTGTTTAATAACATTCCGGCCAACATGGGGCTGAACCCGCCGTATAGCCTGATTACGAATCAGACCGCCGGTGTCACGCAGCCCGGGAAGTTTCCGTGGGCGACTGGTTTCGACCAGAACGTTCCCTTAGTGTCGAATTACGGCAGGCAGGCGCCGGGCACCCCCACCAGTGGCCTGGTGAGTTTCAGCGCCTCTGATCCCAACCTCCGGAGCGCTTACATTTATCAATACAACTTCGGCATTCAGCGCAGGCTCGGCGCCGATTTTGCAGTCGAAGCCGATTATCAGGGTTCGACAGGACACAAGCTCCTGCTCAACATCGACCTCAACGAGCCGTACGTCACCGTGGGAGACCCCACGAAACGCGGCAACCAGGCGCCCAACCAGCAGTTCTTTCCCTATCCGCTCTTCGCGGGACTCAACATGGGCAAAGACATTGCCAATTCGCATTACAACGGGCTGGTGCTCACCGGCAAATATCAGGGGCGGCACGGCATCTTCCTTCAGGCCTGGTACACGTTCGGAAAATCGCTGGACAACAGCTCGTCGTGGTCGGTTCCCAGCGGGCAGCCGGGCGGGGTCGCCGACGCGCGAAACCTGAGGCTCGAGTACGGGCCGTCCAACTTCGATATCCGCCAGCGTGCCGTCTTCACCTACGTGATCGACGTACCGGCCGGACCGGGCCATCGAGCTTTCGGTTGGGATAACCCTATCGGCAAGCAGGTTTTTGGAGGCTGGCAGATCTCGGGCATCACCACGGTGCAGAGCGGCTCGCCGTTCACACCGTATAATCGATCGGCGGATTTCAGCGGATTCAATCAGTTCTATGACCGGCCCGACGTGGTGGGAACGGGTCCGCTGAGTCAGGATAACGGGAATCCCGATGCCGCTTTCGACCCGGGCTATTTCTCGAAAACTCCTCCGACAGGCCGCGTGGGTACTTCGGGACGCGATCAATACTACGGCCCCGGCCTGGTCAACTTCGATTTCACGGCGGCGAAGAATTTCCCTCTCGTCACCGAGAGACTCCGGCTTCAGTTCCGAGCCGATTTCTTCAACATCTTCAACCACACCAACTTCTCCAATCCGGTGGCCGATCAGAGTAATGCCAACTTTGGCAAGATCACGGCAAGCGTGGGCAGCGCGGTTGCAACCACCGTCGGCACAACAGCGGGATTAGTGGGGGGCGGCCCCCGCGTGATTCAATTCTCGATGCGGCTGCAATTCTAACGAGGCCGCGGAAAAGGACCACCGGACCACCGCTCCCTTCGGTCGCGGCTCGGTAACCACGCCGAAAGGGCAGGCCGAAAGCCCCAAGTTTACATGGGCTGATGCGCGC
>PSRJ01000092.1 GCA_003175985.1 Terriglobia bacterium | reverse complement strand
GGCCAGCCACAATATCCCCTTGCCGTCTTCCGCGATAGCGCCATACTGAAATGACTCACGAGGGGTGCTGCTGAATTTCTGGAATTGTTCTGTCTCAGGCTCGAAGCGATTTAGGGCGTCGGACGCGCCGACCCATAGTGTGCCCGTGCGATCGACGAACAGACTACCGACGTTATCGTTGCTGAGGCTCGTGGGATTGTCGAGGTCATGGCGATAGAATTTCAAGCCGCCGGTTCGGGGATCGAAGCGCGCGAGTCCGTTCCCCGAGTTGCCAAACCAAAGATACCCTTCGTGGTCCTCTGCGATAGAGGAGACCACCCCAAAGGCCGATTGCCTCGAAATGTCTTTCGGGATGAACCGAGTGACCTTCCCTGCCTTCCGGTCGAACCGATCCAATCCGCCCGCGCCTCCTAGCCAAAGAATTCCGCGACTGTCCTGAAGCACAGACGACACGCCCTCGATGCTCAAGCTGTTAGCATTGCCGGGTTCATGGCGGTAAGTTCGGAATGCCGGCGGACGCGGGTCGAACCGATCGACGCTCCCCTCAATCGTGCCAACCCAGATTCGGTGTTCCCGATCCTGCATCAGCGTGTAGATGCCACCCGAACTCACGCTGTTGAGATCGTTTGGATTATTTCGGTAGCGAGTCGCTGTCTTGCGATCCTGATCAAACTTGATAATGCCTTGCTGCCCATCGCCGAACCACAGTATATCGTTCTGGTCATCCAGGATTGAGAAGATAGCATCGGGGGCGCCGAATGAATAAGCGCCCTGGATCCCCGTGCGTGGATCGAACGATGTCAGTCCGCATCCCTGGTTCCCGGGAATCGTTATCCAGAGGATCCCCGCGTGGTCCTCAATTAGGGAGATCTTGTTTCCTTCCAGCTTGAGGAGCGCTCCGGATGGTCCGCGCAAAGTGACGCGCCGGGTCACTCTTCCCGTCTTGCGATCGAATCGGTCGAGGCCCTCGACCGTGGCCACCCAGAACGTCCCATCCTGGGATTCAAGCATCGACTTGACAAGGTTGGAGCCGATACTCAAATCGTCATAATGTCGATGCTGATAGCAGTTTACCGTTGACTTTGTGGGATCGAGACGCTTCAGGCCGTTATCCGTGGCCACCCAGATGATTCCCTCCCGATCCTGAGTGATATCTCGCACCACCCCTGACTCACACGCTTGCTGAGAATCGCTGAGGAAATGCCCAAACTTCCCGCTTGCCGGACTGTACCGGTCGAGCTGTTGTTCTGAACCGATCCACAGGTCCCCAGCGCGATCCTTGATCAGGGCCGCGACATTAACTCCGCTCAGGCTATTCGGATCTGCAGGATCGTGAACGAACACGCGGAACTGATATCCGTCGTAGCGCACCAACCCAAGGGCCGTGCCAAACCAGAGGAATCCCTGATCATCCTGGACAATCTCTGTGATGGTACCCGGCGGTCTCTCGATCGAGATGTGCGAGAACCGGATATCTGCTCCGTCAACCATGGGTACTCGAAGAGACTTGACTGGCTGGGCGCCGGCACAAATCACTGACCAGCAGCCGATGGCAATGAGCGCACCGCGTGTCTTAAGGTGGAGGAAGCGTGCTACAGACCGTAATGCCTGCGGGGACATGCTGGGCCGTCCTCTCGTTATACCGCATTCAGGACTTGTGGGGCAGGCATTTAGCCCAGCATTTAGAATTGTCCGTGCTGCTCAGCGGAAATTCTCGACCAGGATCAGTTGTGCGCCGCGCTGGTCGATCTGCGTCCACAGGATCGAGCGCCCATCCCGCGTGACGGAGAATGCCGGCGAGGCGTTGGAGATCTCCTTGTCGATCGAGGCCACCTGCTTTATCTTCCGCGTCTCGAAGGAAAAGAATTTCACCGACTTGTGAGCCGTGCGAGAGGCGTCTGGATTGTAATCCACAAAATAGATTCCGTCGTTGGCAACGGCCCAAAAGCTGGAACGAACACCGTCCACTACGGCTGATTCGGCGCCGCCGCCGGTGGGCATACTCCACAGGCCTGCCTGGGTTCGTCCTTTCGTGAAGTACAGCAGCCTGCCCTCGGGAGACTCGAAAGCCTCGAATCCGCCGGTGCTCGTGACCTGAATAGGTGTGGCGCCGGAATCGGTGGAAACCTTCCAAATCTGCTGGGTTCCGGAGTGATCGGAACGGAAGTAAATCCAGCGCCCATCCTGTGAGAAGCTCGGCCGTGCTTCTTCGGCACGGTCGGAAGTCAGGCGGCGGGGAATTCCTCCGTCCGACTCCACCACGTACACGTGGCGATTGATCTTTGGGGTGAAATTAGCGGCGTTCCTCTCTATCAAAGCGGCGAAGGCTATGCGTTTGCCGTCCGGTGACCAGCGAGGCGACTCTACAACGCCAGCGCCAAAAGAGGTCAACTGGACCGGGTGCGATCCGTCCGCGCGGGATACCCAAATTTCAAAGCTCCCGGAACGGTCCGAGGAGAACGCCATCCGATTGCCGTCCGGAGAGATCTGCGGACTCCAATCTCGCGCCATCGATGCAACGACTGGCTTGGGCTTACCTCCATGCGTCAGATCCAGCCGCCAGACATTGTCATCAAAAACCGAAGTGCTATAGGCCATCCGCACGGATTTGTCTGGGCCAAGTGTGGCAAACGCCGCAGACCGTACTTCGCCTTGCGCAAAATCGAGCCGCTTGGGTTTACCGCCTGCCGCAGGAATTCGCCACAGGTTCTGCCCGCCCGATCGATTCGATGAAAACATGATTTCGCGGCCATCCGGCATCCATACAGGGCTGTAGATCCAAACACCGTCCGAGGTCAGACGGCGCGGCTCACCACCAACCACGGGCATTACATAAAGGTCCGAAGCGCCCGAACCCGCTAGCCAACGGACGAAACACAGCGTCTTTCCGTCTAGCGAAATAGCCGGATCATGGTCGCCTAGTGTCCCCGGCGGTGGCGCAGTGAGACCCCGCCGAGCGCCGGACGCGAGCGAAACCAAAACTACGCGATGGGGTTCCTGATCTGAGGTCCTCTCCGCCACAGCCAGTGACTTTCCGTCGGGCATCCACGCAATCGAGGACTGCAAGGATGAGTCGCTGACTTTGCGTTCGGCGCCTCCAAGCGAGGGGATCAGAAAGACACCGGAATTGCGCTTCACGAAGGCGATCTGATTTCCATCCGGTGACCAGGCCGGATTGGATTTTGACTCGCCATCGGTGGTCAGACGGACCGGCGCTCCCCCCGTCGCTGGCCTGACGTAGATATCATATTTGCCCGGTTGGTCGCCGTCCCAGGCGAATGCCACCCGCTTGCCATCGGGCGAGAAGCTCGGTGATATTTCGTACGTCGTAACGGCTGCCCGTGGCAGCTCGGCAGAGGCAGCGAACGGGCGGCGAAGAAAGTACCAAGCCACGCCAGCCACCAGGATCACTAGCATCGCGGCCGCCGCGAGTATTGGCCATCGTGCCCCTCGAGACTCGGGCACGGCGGACCAGGTAAGGTTAGTCCGCATCGCCCGATTCTACCGCGAATCTCGCGCTTTGTTATCCCCCGAAGGCCGAATAGGCGAATACCTCCTTCGAGTTATACCGGCGCACCACCGCCGCGAGATTTCACCGTCGAGGGTCACTGTCAATTTCCGCTCGGGCGCCGCGCTACCAGAAGCTTTGCTGTCAGCAGATAAACCGCCTCGCCGTTTTGATTCACCATGGTGCTTCGAAGCGTAACGATGCCGTCCTGCGGCTTGGATCGGGATGGCCTGATTTCGACGATTTCACTCTCCACACGTAGCGTGTCGCCCGGGCGTGTCGGTCGAGGCCAAGAAATCTCGCCGCCAAGGCCGAGGATGCCGTTTGCGAAGTTTAACCCGCTGGTTGTGAGCAAACGCATCGCCACCGCCGCCGTGTGCCAACCGCTCGCCGCCAGTCCACCAAAGACGCTCTCCGTTGCGGCCATTTCATCCAGATGGAAAGATTGAGGATCGAATTCGGCGGCAAACTCCTTGATCCGCTTCGCGTCCATTTCATACGTCTCAGAGGTGAATTTTTGACCCACCTGCAGATCCTCGAAATACAAAGGGCCGATTTTCTCAGCCACCACGCTGCTCATCTTAAATCGACCTCCTTCGGCGGCCTTGGCTCCTATTTTATTGAAGCCACTTCCTTCCATCTGAATGGATGCCTCACAAAACCAATTTGTCTCAGCATCGGGCGGCAGCTTATCCTTGAGCGCTGCATACACGGCGTCACGAAACAGTTTTAGAAAGCAGCTCGCTCACCTGGGCGGGTGTAGGGTTACCGGATTCCCGTAGTTTGCGTAAAGGATGCATTGTCAACCTCGTTGCCGAATTAAACGGCCACGTCGCTCATTTCGACCACGTTCAATGTGATTTCACTTTTGGGCCCGCTCTTCACAGGAAGGCAATCAATGCCCCCATGGTCTCTTCGGGCCGCTCTTCCATGAGCCAATGCCCGGTATCTTTCATTTCGACGGCGGTGACCGTTGTCGCCACAAGCTTCATCTGCGGGCCAAGAATTGCGGCGCTGGCTTTTTCGCCGGCGATGGACAGGACGGGCATCGTCAGCTTGGTTTTGGCCATCTCTGCGAAGTCCTTTGCCGTGTCCGGCCACGCGGCAAAGTAGGCCCAGCCGGAACGCATGCGGCCTGGACGCGCATATGCTGCGACGTACGCCTTACGGTCGGGCGTGCTGAGCGAGCGTCCTTTGTCGGCGGCCAGATCATTCCAAAAGTATGCGAAATAGATTTTTTCGCGTCCCTTGACGAGCGCTTCCGGCGCCGGGCCGTGAAACCTGAAGTGCCACAGATTGTCGTTGTTGTATGCGAGTTCCCATCCGGCAACACCGGGAAGGAACGCGTCCATCACGACGAGCTTCTCGACTTCTCGCGAGAATTGCGCGGCATAGGCGTATGCAACCATTAGTCCGATGTCGTGGCCGACAACGCGGGCGTTGGTAACTCCGATCGATTTCGCGAGCGCATGAATCCGAATGGCTGCTGTTTTCATATCGCAGCCGTCCTTGGGAATGTCGGAATCGCCGATGCCGGGCAGGTCGGAGGCGATTATGGTGAATTTGTCCTTAAGTTTGTCGATCAGAGGGCGCCACATTCGCGACGTCTGCGTGTAACCATGCAGAAGAATCAGGGCAGGCCCCTCGCCCGCTGTGAGGTAATGAAGCTTTTTCCCTTCGATCCTCGCAACGCGCGACTCTGCGCGTGTATCCGCTTTGGAGCCAGTCTTCATTTCATCGATCTCCAAAAAGACGCTGAGGCGAAACGGCTCCAGGCCGGGCTGACGACTGAATCCGCACCGCCGGCGCTAAGAGGCCTTGCGCGTGGGGCCGAGGGCCGGCCCCCTATCCCTCATCCAGGCCGCGTTGCATACACGAATGGCTTCCATTGGCTCAAAGGGTTTGGCCAAAACGTCATAAGCTCCCAGGTTTAATGCTTCCGCCCAAAGATAGTCATCCGCGTGGAGCGAAGTCACCACAAGCGGAGGCGAACTCGACAGGTGAAGTACGGCGCCCAAAACGTCTTTCCAAGTTCCGATTGGCAAGTCCTTCTCGGTGATGACGAGGGAAGCTATTTCCTGCCGGAGCAACGGTAACCCGGATTCCATAGAACCGGCTCCGTGGAGCTCCCATCCCTGTTCCATGAATACAGACTGCAAGAGCTTGTGGTCCTGCTCGAAAGGGCTTATAAGTATGGCCGCCTTGCGTTGTCTTCGTCGGAGCGGGAGAGCGGCCCCAGGAAACGCCATAGTGCTTGACCACAGTATTGAACAGGAAGCAACGAAAAGGAATCCCCAAGATATGTGACTTTTCCGTACTGCTTTCGAGTGATGCCGCACCCGATATCGCGTGCGATAGTGGAGGTAGAAGGGGACGGCGGTCGTCCCACCGCGCCGCAACCCTCAAATCGTAGCTCTGTGCAAAGCGCAATATAATCCCGTTAGGCGTATGTCGATAACGATTGCAGATGAAGTACTCGCGGCGACTCACATGAGCGAGTTGGAGCTAAAGCGGGAGCTCGCGCTCGAAGTTCTCCGTCTTTTTACCATCAGGTAATCATTCCCCCAGCGGTCCATGAGGAGCTGATTGCGTCCAAGCGCGACTTGCCCCCCGCAATCGATCTGGCCTCGGAGCCGTGGCTGACGTGGCGACGCCGAAAAACCAGGGTGCCGGCCGCGGACGAGGGGGTCCGCCCTACTTTCATACTCCCGCGTACACCAGTGCGGTAAACATGGCCGGGGTGATCAGGAACTGCCCCCATTTCGCGTCGAAAGCGGCGGTCGGTTTAGCGGCAATGGTGTCCTCCAGTGAACGGCCCTCTCCTTTCAGGACTGCCACGTTCTCACGGATCGCCACCAGCATGTCCCGAAACTCGATGAGACCAGACCTGCCGCCGACGGGTCCGTGACCCGGAACGACAATCGTGTCGCCGGTTACCGCCTCGACATTCGCCTCGGCGGCGCGAATCGCTCCATCGATGCTGCCGCCCGTGGAGTAGTCGATGAACGGGTACACACCGTTCCACCAGGTGTCCCCCACCAGGAGGACATCGGCCTCGGTGAAGTGGACCGAGATGTCGCTGTCCGTGTGGGACGGCCCGTAGTAGGTCAAAAGGATCCGCGTGTCATTCCAGCGCATTTCATGGCCGGCAGCGAACGTCGTGACAGGCAGCGCGCCGGCCGGGACGGCCGGAAAGGTATACCTCCAGCCTTCGACTCGCGTGGCGGCCGAAAGATGTTTGCGAGTGTTTTCGTGGGCAATGATGGCGGCGCCGGTGGAGTGCAGCCAGGCGTTGCCGTCGGTGTGGTCGATGTGCCAGTGGGTGTTGATCAGGTGCCGGATAGGATCGGCACTGAGCGATGCCAGGGCGTTCGAGACCGCCGGCCGCGAGACCCCAAAACCTGCATCCACCAGAAGCTTACCCTGCGGCCCGGTCAAGACGGCGATGTTGCCTCCCGAACCCTCCAGGACCGAGAGATTGCGGCGAAGCGGATGGGTCGTGATCCTGGCGTTTGCCGCCGCCTTCAGCATGGCCGGAACAATGTCATCCCTGGTGGCCTGGGGTGGGTACGAGGCTTTCCGCGCGGCCCCGGCAGATCTACTGGACAATTCGACTTCGTTCATGGGTGTTTCTCCTTGGCTGTCGTCTTCAGAGACTCCGGCAAGAGACGTTCCAAAGTTCTCGCCAGAAATACCTTGCGCATCAAACTGATGTCCTGCCGGCCAACGCCCCGGGGTGGCGGTATCTGGTCACCCTGTCCACGAGCCGTCACCATCCCAAGTGATTTGGTGGGGTCTCACGATGTTTTACCTCGATGGTGTTACCGGCGCCCACCAACCGGCGTGTTACCCCAAAAACCTTCCATCTCGTGATGTCCCGCAAGGCCCCCCTGCCGTAATTTTGGAGCAGGAGGAAATTATGGCATGTGCGGCTGCAGCGATCGTCGCGGTCCCCTTCTCAGCGAGGTTGCGGGTGGTGCCCCGGCGCATTCGCGTTCTGAGTGTGGATAGTCAGCAGTTGGTGCAGGAAGGCCTCGCCGCCATGATCAATCGGGAGCACGACATGACAGTAGTGGCCACGGCTTCGACCGGCGAAGAGGCGCTCGCCGATGTCCGTCGCTACCGGCCCGACGTCGTGACCCTCGATCTCCTGCTGCCCGACATGCCGGGGGACGAGCTGACGCGGCGCATCCTGGCCGAATTTCCAGAGACACGAATTGTGGCAATCACCTCGGCGCGGAGCCACATACACGCGCGGCGCGCCTTGGATGCCGGTATCCATGGGTATTTGTCGAAGGCGGCGCCGGTCTGCGAACTGGTCGACGCAATCCGTCAAGTGCATGCCGGCGAGCGGATGATCCCGGGTCCGGTGCCGGTGCCCGCAGCCGAATGCCGGCTGGAGGGGACGCAATGGAAACACTAGAGCAAGCCAGGCAAAACGTGGCCGACCTCCACTGGCTGGCGACTTTGTTGACGGGTTGCCGCGAAACCGCCACCGAAGTGACTTTTCAAGCCCTGGCTCGGGAGGCCGATGAGGACACCTTCTTTTCCACCTGGATGCACGCGTGGTCCAGGAAACTCGTCATCGCCAAAGCTCTGGCAGCGGTCCGCGACGACCTCGACCGCTCCGCGAGCCGTATGGAGCTGAGGCGTGCCGAAAAATACGACCTCCCGCCGCGGTCGTGGACCCTTCTTGGGGAGATCACGAAATCGGACTTGGAACGGGCGCTGCTGCAAATCGATGTGTTTCCCCGGGCCGCCGTGCTGCTGCTGCTATTGGAACGGCTGCCGCTGCAGGATGCCGCGGTCCTTCTGGATTCAGAGCCCGACCTGGTCCGCAAAGCGCTGGCGTTGGGCGCGCGGGAGCTGACCATCAATCTGGCCGGGATGCAGGGTTGGAATTCCACTGTTGCCGGATCAACCACAAACTGTGAGGAACATCATGTTCGATCAACGGAAATTCCGTCCTAGTCTCTTCGCACGCCTGGGGACCCTATGGTGTCACATGATGCACGATTCGCCGATGTGGCCCATTCGCGGCCAGTACCAGTGCCGGAAATGCGGCCGCGGATTCCTGATCCCGTGGGCCGGTGAACCGGCGGTCGAGCCCGTTCCGATCTCGATCGAGACGGCGCGCCGCGTCTTCGAGCGCGCCGCTTGAGCCAATCAGAGAAAAAGAGGAGGAACTGTGAACCAATTGAGAGGTCGATTCGCCGGCCATGGTGGGGCAGGCATACAGCCTGCCGCAGCCTTTTTCCGCCGCCTCTTCGCGCTTGTCGTGCTACTGGCCTCCGCCGGGCAATGGGCAGTGGCACAGGACACCGGCGCCATTCAGGGGACCGTAACCGATTCTTCCGGTGCGCCGATATTCGGCGCCGTAGTAGCGGTCGAAAGCGCCGATGGGAACCGGAGCATGACCGTCACGGACATCGAGGGCGCGTTTAAAATCAGGTCTTTGCCTCTGGGCAATTACCGAGTCAAGATTTCCGCCGCCGGCTTCTCCGACTGGACCGCGGAGAATGTGCCAGCCCCGGTAAATCCGGAATCGAGCCCGTTGAAGGCCGTGCTGCAGGTGGCGACCGAGGTAACGACGGTAACCGTCGGGCTGTCGGAACAGGAAGTGGCGGCGGAACAGCTACATCAGGAACTGAAGCAGCGAGTGCTGGGAATCATCCCCAATTTTTACGTCTCCTATGAGAGCCATCCGGCCCCGCTATCGGCGAAGCAGAAATTTCATCTTGGCTTGCGAACCCTCTTCGACCCAACCAC
>PSRJ01000179.1 GCA_003175985.1 Terriglobia bacterium | reverse complement strand
GCGGTCTTTTGGGCATCGCCTAGCAGCCTATCAGACTGTCCGGTATTTGCAACACATCCGTTTTGCCCGTGTAGTACACTCGATCTGCGAGTCTACTTTAATCCGTGTTATAGGTCGCTTGAGAGCGCCCGGGGAAGGTACTGTGGGAGTGGCGGGAGGTCCTCGGTGCGAATCAGCCCGGGCTGCAGAGGATGACCAGCAGAGGCCAGATCGTCCAGTAAGCGTCGGAGGTGGAGCAGATATTCTTGGCGGGTGGTCGCGCGAGCTGCAGTTCCGGTCGGAATTTTTCAATGGGGTCAACCACCCGCAGTTCGGATTACCGAATGCGGTAGCCGGAGTCGGGGGAGCGGGAACCATCGCATCCACGCAACGTGCGAACCAGCAGATCCAATTTGCGTTGCGGTTCGCCTACTAGCGCGTGGTGAAAAGGCCGGAATCGAAGATGCAAAACCCACTGGCCCCCAGGCTGCTCCAGAGCTGGTGCGAGCGTCCGCGCCTGCTTCTATTTCTTGACGTATTTCTTTAAGCCGCGAGTCTTCGATTCGGGGAGTCCGTTTGAGATGCCATAAATGGTGCCGTTCCGGTCGACGGCGAGACCCTCTGGCGCTTTGGAGGGAGGCCCTCCGGGCTCAGGATCGGGAATAAAGGCAGTCACTCTTCCGTCCTTGACGCTGCCGATACGGATGCCCTGCTTGGCATTGGGGTTGTATTGGGGCCCTTTTTCGTCCGTAGACTGGTCGTCACTAACATATAGAAAATCATTCTGATCGATTGCAATAGCGCTCGGCCGGCCAAACTGCTTCCAAGCTCCGATAAATTCGCCATCCTGCGTAAATATCTGAACCCGATTGTTGAGGCGATCAGCAACAAAGACTCTGCCTTGGGAATCTAAAGCGAGGCCGTGTACTCCATTGAATTCGCCGGGGCCGGAACCCTTGTGGCCCCAAGCTTTGATAAACTTCCCATCCTTTCTAAATTTCACGATGCGCGCGTTTGGACAGTCGCAACCATCGTGTCCGTCGGCGACGAAAAGATCTCCATCGGCAGCCTCAACGAGCGCAACGGGCGCGCCGAAAGTATCGGGCCCCATACCCATGACTCCGGGTTTACCCAAACTCATCAGGATCTTCCCATCCGGGGCGAATTTAATGACTTGAACACCCCTTTTCTTATCTTCGCTGACACGCTCGTCGGCAATCCAGAAATTGCCGGACTTGTCAAAGAAGATACCGTGGGGGTCCTCAAACACTCCAGCGCCGAAACTCCGGAGACCTTTGCCTAATTCGTCGAACTCCACGATCGGATTGAGTGGCGACCCGCCACAACTATGTTGATTACCGCAACGCTCGGTTCCCCAGATTTTGCCGTTGGGTGCCACAGCAACCCCTGCTGCCGAGCCCCATTTTCTCCCGTCCGGCAACTGACCCCAATTCCAAACGGTACGATACGGGTTGGGTAGCTCGTTATTTGGAGGTGGATAGCTAGGCTGGGCTGTTAGGCTGAATGTGACTGCCGCGAGTCCTAAAAAAGATAACTGCCTTCGTAAGAGAATTTGCGACACTGACCACCTCGAGTCGTTCTGTTATTTTTTGACGTACTTCTTGATATCTCGGGCGCCGTTTTCAGCTCCGTAGATGTTGCCCTGCCGATCCACCGCGAGCCCCTCGGCGTTGCTGGTATAGCCCGTAGGTTCGGGATCTAAAATGAACGCGGTGACCTTTCCGTTTATTGCGCTCCCAATCCGAATGCCCCTCTTCATTCCATCCTCTGGGGACAGACGGCCCCCCGATTGCGAATCACTGACGTAAAGATTGTCATCCCGATCGATGGCTATCCCGCTGGGGCGTCCAAACTGAGTCCATGCTGCGATGAATTTCCCATCCTGCGTAAAGACCTGAACGCGATTGTTGGTTCGATCCGCAACGAACAGCCGTCCTTGAGAATCCATCGCCAAGCCATGCAGCCCACCGAACTCGTCAGGCCCGGTACCGCGCTTTCCCCATGCCTTGATGAACTTTCCATCTTTGGTGAATTTCATGATGCGCCGGTTCGGGCACTCGCAGCCATCGTGGCCGTCGGCGACGAAAATTTCGCCGTTGGCCGCCACTATCGCATTAGTCGGGGCACCGAAAACATCCGGCCCTTCCCCGGTCACTCCGGCCCTTCCGAGAGTCATCAGGATTTTGGCATCGGGGCTGAATTTAAAAACCTGGTACCCGATTTTCTTATCCTCCGAAGCCGAACCTTCGGTTACCCATACATTGCCGTCCTTATCGACGAAGATTCCATGGGGACTCTCGAACAGGCCCGCGCCGAAGTGTCTCAGCGGTTTGCCCGATTGGTCGAACTCGGTGACCGGATCTAGCGGAGAGCCGTGACAGCCGTGTTCGTTGGCGCCGCAGCGATCAACTGCCCAAATATTGCCATTAGGAGCAACAGCGACCCCTGCTGTGGCGCCCCAGGCCCTTCCGCCAGGCAACTTCGCCCAATTCGGAATGGCTCGATACGGATTGGGCAGCCCTTCATTGGGGGGCGGGTAACTGGGCTGTGCCTTGATCGGGCGTCCGAATAGCAAGACCAGTATGACTACGAACAGAAGAATTGAGTTCATGTAACGGACACCGGACATTGGAAGCCTTTCAAGAACGGATTTCAAGCCGAATTTCGTCGCTGCGCACGCTGGTATTGTGATTTTGATGAATTGTATGACGTTCGAAGGCGGCGGTAAATAGCTATTTTTGGCTTCCGCCGAATAATAGGCGAGGTGAACAGCCGGAGATTGCCTGTAGTCTTCGCGACATGGCGGAACTGTGCAGGCCCGGCGCATTCCGTATGGACGAAAGATAATTTGCCAGAATCATCACTGAGGAGCACAACTTTGGTTTCCGCCGAGGCAACCCATGCAGTTTGTTCTTGCAGGCTATAAATAGCTATTTAAAACGAGGGTGATACGACATAAACTTCGGCCCTAACGCTTTCGCATCGAGGGGTACAATGCTTTTCCGTATACGCTATTCGCTTGTAAACCGCCCTTCGGCACGCCTGTCATTATCGGCTGCCATCGCATGTCTGTGCTTTTCGGCTGCCTTGTTCGGCCAAACTCTGGGGGAGATCACAGGCGATGTTCGGGACGCGAGCGGGGGCGTGATCGTGGGGGCTGCGATACAAGTTACGAATACGGGTACGGGCGCTCAGCGGACTACCACAAGCAATGCTTCCGGCGTATACACTTTTCCTTCCCTACAGCCCGGAACCTACAACATTGGTGTTTCGCTGGCAGGGTTTCAGTCGATAACACGAAACGGCTTGGAATTACAGGTACAGCAGACTGCACGAGTCGATTTCGCTTTGGAATTAGGTCAGACGTCCCAAACCGTAAACGTCAGTGCTGGAGCGCCGTTGCTGACCACCGAGAACGCAACGGTGGGGTCAGTCATCGAAAATAAGCGGATTGTAGATCTGCCACTGAACGGCAGAAACTTTCTGCAGTTGGTTTCACTGAGCCCGAATGTCACTTCCGGCTTTGGCGACAATGCGAGCGCCTCCAGGATCGTCGGCGGCGATCGCGCCCAGCAAAACATTTCAGTCGCTGGCGCGCGGAGCGAGTTCAACCATTTCACATTAGACGGCGTCGAGAACACCGATCCTGATTTCAACACCTACGTCTTCCTGCCTTCAATCGACGCATTGGATGAATTCAAGGTACAGACAGGGGTTTACCCTGCTGAATTCGGCCGCGGTGTGGGTCAAGTCAACGTGTCGACGAAAGCGGGCACCAACAGTTTTCATGGCGCGGTATTCGAATTCCTGCGGAACGACGCAGTGGATTCCAAAAGCTACGCGTTCGTGCGCTCCGCTCCCCGGAATCCATTTAAATGGAATCAGTTCGGCTTTACGCTTGGCGGACCCATCCGGATTCCAAAAGTGTTCGACGGCCGAAACCACCTGTTCTTTTTGTCGAACTATGAAGGTTTTCGTCTCCGGCAGTCCGCACAAAACAGCTATAGCGTACCTACAGCAGCGATGGACGGCGGAAACTTTTCGGGGCTTCCGACGATCTACGATCCCGCCACGCGTGTACAGCAGGGTGGCGTAATCACTGCAACGCCATTTGCGAACAATATCATTCCGCCGACACAGCTCAACGCAAAGTCTGTCAAGCTGCTCCAATATATACCGGTACCCAATATCAACACTGGAAGTAGCTTCAGCAGCAATTTACTGGAGGCGGACCCCACTACACTTAACAAGGATCAGTTCACCCAGCGAATCGACTTTGTGGAGAGCGCCAAATCGAGCTGGTACGGGCGCTACAGTTGGGGGTCCGAAAGCCAGAGGGTGCGGCTAATCGGTAGTAGCGGCTCAACTATCGGGAGTCAGCCGCGTCAGGAAATGATCTCCAACAGTCGTATTCTGTCCGCCTCGATCGTAAACGAGTTTCGGTTTTCGCACATTGGATTCGCGAATCTGTACATCGACTATTTAGGAAACGTCAAGAACGTGACTGCCGAGCTGGGGATTCCAGGCGTCGCCCCTCCACCGATTGCATGGGGAATTCCAGCCCTGGGAATTAATACCTTCAGCACGGTGGGTGACTCGGTGACGGGTCCGTATACCATTAACGACCACATGTTTCAGTGGGTGGATAACCTATCCTGGACTAAAGGGAAACACAGTGTGCGCTTTGGCGCGGAAGTTCGCCGCGACCGCTTCAACACCATTGGAAATGCGACTCAGCGGGGCTCCTTTTTTTCTAACGGGACAGCAACAGAAAATCCGATGGGTAAGTTGGGATATTCCGCGGGATCGGGTACCGCAATGGCCGATTTCACGCTCGGTTACCTAAACAGTGCGACTCTAGCACTCGGTGCGGGGTTTGGACAGTTTCGTTCGACCGCCCAGAACTACTACGTCGATGATAGCTGGAGAATCAGCCGAACGTTGACGATAAGCATGGGTCTACGCTACGAGTATGTCCCGCCCTATGCGGATAAGAGTCAACATTTAATCAATTTATCTGTGCCGCTAGCAGCGTATCCTGGCCTGGTCAACCCTACTCGCGACCTTCATCCGACACTGGTCCGGCTTGGCCAAGGCGAGTTTTACAAAGATGTACCCTTCGTTTTCAATCCCGCGATCAATGTAGCCCGGGACGGGCGCTTGGGAACCAGCGGCATTCAAGACGACAAAACCAATTTTGCACCGAGGATCGGAATCGCTTGGAGCCCCACAAACCGATGGACTTTTCGTTCGGGAGCCGGGATGTTTTACGTTCAAGACATTGCTTCGTTTTACCTGGATGCCTCGCGGAATCTGACGGGCAGCGAGGTAGTGACAGGCGATACCAATTTTCCAAACCTCACTCTCAACAACCCATTTGCGATTCAGGGTAACGCACTTCCCGTGGTTTCCACACCTAAGGTACTGGGGATGCAGACAAACAGGCGTACGCCTTATAGCATTCAGTATCTTCTCAATATTCAAAGGGAGCTTACTAAGGACACGGTGCTAGAAGTTGGATATTTGGGCAGTGAAAGCCACAAGCTGCAGTCCTGGGTGCCCGACAACGAGCCCCAGCCATCCACAGTTGGTACCGCGGCATCGCGTGCCCCTTTTCCTGAACTTTCTACACAGGGGTGGATCATGTCCAGCCTTGGGAATGCCAACTACCAGTCTTTAACCGCCAGGTTGCAACGACGTCTTTCCCAGGGTCTCACTTTCATGACGAGCTATTCTTGGTCGAAATCGATAGACCTGAGCAGCGGGGCCAGAAACCATTCCGGGGAACAGCAATTTCCTCAAACCGGGTATTGTCTGCAATGTGAGCGGGGGTTGTCTGTTTTCAATGTCGCTCACCGGTTTGTCACATCGGCGCTCTATGAGCTTCCGTTCGGCAGGGGCAAGACTCTTCTCGATCGGGGTGGTGTGGTAAATGTCTTCTTAGGTGGTTGGCAGATCAACGCCATCCTGACGTTACAAACAGGAACGCCTGCTACGATTATTGCCGGGTACGACGCAGGGAACCGAGGTTATTCCGCCCCCGTTGACCGTCCTAATTCGACGGGTGTCAACGCAGCTTTTCCGAAGGACCAGCAAACGGCGAATGGTTACTTTAACACTGCAGCATTCGCCCGTGTCACACCAGGAACCTTAGGCAATGTCGGGCGCAACACATTGATTGGACCGGGTATCGTCAACTTGGATTCTTCGCTTTTCAAGAGCTTCCGCGTGCGGGAGCAGCAACAGGTTCAATTCCGTTTCGAAACTTTCAATTTACCCAATCACCCGAATTTTGGGCTTCCGGATGTGAGTCTGACGAGTGCCACTTTTGGAAAGATTCGCACGACGAATACGAACATGCGGAGCATCCAGTTCGGCTTGAAATACTTATTTTAGCGAGCTGTTCCGAGTGATTCCGTCACCCGCAGCCGCTCGTTTGCGGCGCGGCACGGTGGGGCGCGTTAGCGAGCGCCATGTGCAAAACCAACGCAGCCAATATCTTTTCTGAAAGGGTTTTTATGTTCGATGTTCGTTGGGCCAGGCTGGCCTTGCTTGTGTTCTCCGTTGCATTGACTCCTGCATTCGAGTCCTCCATGAATGCACAGCCCAGTTACCTTGCCCCCAACGAGGGTTTGCCCAATCCGTATCGAGCCATGCCTAATTGGGCGAAGTATAGTGACGGCAGGCTCTGGGGTTCGACATCCGGTATTGCTGTTGGTCCTAATGGTAGTATTTGGGCACTGGATCGCTGCGGTAGGGACGAACACGGCTGCGAAGGTTCGCGGCTGGATCCGATCGTCGAGCTAGACCAATCCGGCAAGCCGAAGAGGCATTTCGGCGCGGGCCTAATCAACAGCCCGCATGGACTCTATGTGGATAAGGACGGCAATGTTTGGGCAACCGATAGCCAAGTGTCGGAGAATAAAAGGATTGGACTTCAGGTTATTAAATTTAGCCCGGATGGCAAGATTTTGATGACTTTGGGAAAAGCCGGAGTGAGCGGCGAAGGCCCGGATGTCTTTGCGTCGCCGATTAACGTTGTGGTGGCGGCCAACGGCGATATTTTCGTCGCAGACGGCCATGATGCCTGCCAGTGCCCGAACAGGCGCATCGTGAAATTCGCCAAGGATGGGAAGTTCATCAAGGCATGGGGAAGGCAAGGTTCGGGCCCCAACGAGTTCGGTGGACTCCACGGTTTAGCTATGGATTCGCAGGGACGGCTGTTCGTTGCGGACCGAACAAACAGTCGCATTCAGATCTTTACGCAGGATGGCAAACTCCTCGCCACATGGGAGCAGTTCGGACGGCCGAGCGCTATTGCCATCGATCAGGATGACAATCTTTACGTCAGCGATTCGCAGGGCCCTGTTCTGTCCAATCCCAAGATTAAGCGGGGCATTCGGATCGGAAGCATAAAGGATGGGAAGGTCAGAGCCTTCGTGCCGGACCCACGAAGTACAGTGGAGGGGCTTGCTGTGGATCGGCAAGGCACTATGTACGGCGCGGAAAACGGCAATCTGCATTCTTCCACCGATCAGGGAACACGAGGGATTAAGAAGTACGTGAAAGAATAATTCCGGGCGTCGTCCTCCGGGCGTGTGGCGTCACAGGCGCCGCGAAAGAGCCCGGCTAAGCAGGTCTCGAAATTTGAACACGCAACCCAAGGCACGACCTATCAGAAACCTGATTGCGGCAAGTAGCTTTCTTCTATCGGTAGGCTATTTAGGCGCTCAAAGCAGATATACTCCTGGCGAAGTTGCGGATGGACATCGTCTATACCTTGCGAATTGTGCCGGCTGCCATGGGCCTGAGGGTGACGCGGTACCCGGCGTGACTTTCGCACATGGCGGATTTCGTCACGCGTCTTCAGACGATGATCTCGTTCAGATCATCCGTAAGGGTATTTCAGACACAGCGATGCCGCCTGGCAATTTCTCGCCGTTTCAGGCGAAAGTCATTGTGGCCTACGTACGTTCCTTAGCGGAAGTAGCTCGAGCCGACTCGACGAATGGACTGGCGTCGCGAGGCGAAGTACTCTTCGATGGGAAAGGTGATTGCCTCGATTGCCACCGTATCGGAAACAGCGGGTCCCGATTAGGGCCCGACCTCACCGATATAGGTAGCGTGCGCACCGCGGCTGGACTGGAGCGCTCCATTCTTGAACCCGAGGCCGAAGTACTCCCTCAGAATAGGCTCATCCGTGTCATTCCGAAAAGCGGGCAGCCTATTACCGGAAGATTGTTAAATCAAGATACGTTTTCGGTGCAGCTCATCGACCGCGATAATAAGTTGCTTTCGGTTCCGCGGTCGGGTATCAAAGAAGTGATGTTTCTGGAATCTTCAATCATGCCATCTTATCGCGACAAGTTCAATATGCAAGAGCTGCAGGATATGGTCAGTTATCTCGTTTCTTTGAAGGGGATCAAGCCGCAATGACGCCGCGGATTTCGAGATTGTTCCTGGTCTGTTTGTCCTTTCCATATGGGCTACCTGCTCAAGTCACTTTCGACCGGCTCGTGAACGCCGAAAAAGAGCCCGGTAACTGGCTTACTTATTCTGGGGCGCTCTCGGGAGTCCGGCACAGCCGCTTGCACAATATCAATTTACAAAATGTACTCGGCCTGGAACTGCAATGGGTATACCAGGCGCGTTCTCTCGAGAAGTTTGAAGCGACACCTCTTGTTGTGGACGGTATCCTCTACACGGTGCAGGCACCGAACGATGTGGTTGCGCTCGACGCAGCTACGGGACGTGTGTTCTGGACCTATTCCTACACGCCTTCTAAGGAAGCGCGTTTGTGCTGTGGACGAATCAACCGGGGCCTCGCAATTCTTGGCGATACGCTTTTCATGGCGACGATCGATGCCCATTTGGTCGCTATCGATGCCAAGAATGGGAAGCCGTTATGGGATACCGTGGTCGCCAAGGCGGAAGCCGGGTACGCCATGACACATGCGCCGCTGATCGTGAAAGACAAGGTCATTGTTGGTACGGCTGGCGGCGAGTACGGGATCCGGGGGTTCCTGGCCGCTTTCAATGTGAACACTGGGCGTGAGGTATGGCGGTTCTACACAACTGCCGGACCCGGTGATCCAAATCAAATGACTTGGGCCGGCGACTCCTGGAAGACCGGTGGCGGCTCGATTTGGGTAACCGGGTCTTACGATCCATCGTTAGATCTGATTTACTGGGGAACCGGAAATCCGGGACCAAGTCACAACGGCGAAACACGGGAGGGCGACAATCTCTATACCGATAGCGTGGTTGCATTGGATTCGAGCACCGGAAAATTGAAGTGGTTTTACCAGTTTTCGCCGCACGACGAGTTCGATTACGACTCCGTTCAGATTCCTGTATTAGCGGATATGCCCTGGCGCGATCGAAACGGAACTACCAGGCAACGGAAAGTAATATTGTGGGCGAACCGGAATGGCCTTTTTTATGTCCTGGACCGCGCCACTGGCGAGTTCCTTTTGGGTAAACCGTTTGTAGAAGTGACCTGGATGGACGGTTTCGACGAAAAAGGAAGACCGCTTAAAATTCAGGGCAAGGCGCCCAGCAAAGAGGGAACCTTGGTTTTCCCAGGTAATCAGGGCGGGACAAACTGGTACTCTCCCTCCTACAGCGCACGCACCGGGCTTTTTTACATCCCATCATGGGTGGGTTACAGCACCACGTTTGTCAAAGCCGACACCGAGTACGTGGAGGGCCAGGTGTTTGGCGTTGGGTTACAGCGGTCGGTCATTCCGGGATCAAACCTCAACGGCCGGGCGGCCCAGAACTTCCGGCGACCGGATGAAGGGTTTGGTGCGATTCGAGCGGTCGATCCCACGACGGGTAAAAGAAAGTGGGAGTACAAGATGAATGACGTGACAGATGCAGGTATTCTCACCACGGATTCCGATCTGTTATTTAGCGGCGGCCGCGAAGGGTATTTCTTTGCACTCAACGCTCGAACGGGTGCGCTGCTATGGAAGGCGAGCTTGGGAGGTGTGGTTGCATCGGGACCAATCTCGTATACGGCGGGAGGGCGCCAGTTTGTAGCGGTCAGCGCGGGCAGTTCGCTGTACACTTTTGCTTTGCGCGAACGAAATCGGTGATTTCCGTGTAGGGAATAGCTGCAGCCACGAAATCCGCGCCGGCCCACAAGCTTGACATGCGTACTTGCCGAGCGTATTGTGGCAATGTTTGTAAGCGGTATCAATTAATGCTTAGGGGCCGCAGTTGAAATTCTACCGATCGGTATTCGCAGTTTTTCTTTCCGCGATTGTTGCACACAATCACCTTCTGGCCCTGAATTCTCGAAAGGAATTTTCGCAGTACACACGAACTGTCTGGACGCAGGCGCAAGGCCTTCCGCAGGATACCATTCGGGCAATTACGCAGACCAACGATGGCTTTCTGTGGCTGGGCACGGATGAAGGTCTGGTCAGATTCGATGGCTACGATTTCACCACGTATACGAAAGACGATGGCGTGCTTCCGAGTAATTCGGTTAATGCACTTTATGCGTCCGCCAAAGGCGCGCTGTGGATTGCCACTGCAAACGGGCTGACGCGCTATGAGGGCGGCCGCTTTATGACGTTAACGACTAAGGACGGGCTGCCGAATAACGCGGTTACTCACTTGCGAGAAGACTACTTGGGCGCGCTCTGGATCGTTGCCGGGCCTGATTTGAGCCGCTTTGAAAACGGCCGGTTCACAAAGATCGATTCCAGATACCGCGCAGCGGCAGGAGTAGCCCGGGTTATATACGAGGATCCCGAGCATCGATTGTGGATTGCCGGCCGGAACGGCATTGTTCAACGGAATGGAGAGGAATTTGTTGCGAAATTCGGGTCGAAAGAACTGCACGGCGATGCCATCACCGCGATGCTCGAAGATCACAAGCGAGGCTTCTGGATCGCGGGTAATAGGGGGTTGATTTTGCGGAGGGCGGATGGCAGTTTGAAGTACTTCGACTCGAGTGATGGGCTGCCGAATAACCTAGTTCGTGCGCTCTGGGAGGATCGAAAGGGCAATTTATGGGCCGGCACGGATGGCGGACTAAGCCGACTGGAAGGCGAGCGGTTTGTATCTCCACCGAGCGAAAAGGGAGCGCCGGACTGGGTCAAATGTCTTTTTGAAGATCGCGAGGGTAATCTTTGGGTCGGTATGAACGGCGGCCTCAACCGCTTCCGTGATGATCGGTTTACCACTTATGGCCGCCCCGAAGGTCTCCCAAGCGATTCACCGCTGGCGGTTCACCAGGACCGCAACGGCCAGATGTGGGTTGGGTACCACGACGTCGGCCTGGTTGAATTGCTTCCGAATGGGTTTCGCGCTTATACGAACCGTCAGGGCCTTGCCGGTAACGAAGTATTTCGCATTCGCGAGAGCCGAAACGGCGATCTTTTGATCGGTACCCGCTTCGGTTTTAGCAGAATGCATAATGGGCGCCTGACCACCGAGCGCGTGAACAACTCGCCCGAGCCTCTCGGAGTGCACGACCTTCTCGAAGATGGCAGCGGCCGTCTCCTCGTAGCCAGTCCGAATGGCGTCTATCTTCGAGTGGGCAATGCGTGGCGGCGCTTGATACCCGGTGGACCCGTCGTGAATAACTTTCCCATCGTGTTACAGGAAGGCTCTGACGGTACGCTTTGGGCGGGAACTTATGGCGACGGCCTGTGGCAGCTCCGAAATCTGGAATCGAGGCCCCGCCTCTACACAACCGCGGATGGCTTGAGTAGCGATCAGATTCGATCGCTTTACCAGGATAAAGACGGCACTCTTTGGATCGGTACTTTTGGTGGAGGACTGGTTTGTTACCGGCAGGGTGGCTTCTTTAGTTTCACCACGCGGCATGGTTTGCTCAGCGACAACGTGGCGCACATAGAAGATGACGGGAAGGGAAATCTCTGGTTGAGCACCACGAAAGGCATTTGCCGCCTTTCCAAAAAGCAACTGCTCGATTTGCTGGCAGGCAAGATCAAGACGCTCGATACGGATTCATATACCGTCGGGGACGGTCTGCGTAGCGCGCAATGCGCTCCGGGATACCCCGTTGGCGGGGGTGGCACAAAGTCGCGTGACGGCCGCCTCTGGTTTCCCACGAGCCTGGGACTGTCGACAGCCGATCCTCAGGTGTTGCTGCCCTCCAACTTGCCGCCGATTGTCCATTTGGCCGAAGTGCTTGCGGATGGCCACGGCATTGACTTACGCCGCCAACAAAGACTCAGTCCGGGCATAAGGCAGATCCAGTTCCGCTACACCGGCATCCATCTGCGGTCCCCGGAGCGTGTGCGCTATCAATACCGGCTGGAAGGTCTCGATACGAGTTGGCAATCCGCCGGCGCCAGGCGGGTCGTGACTTATAACACTTTGGCTCACGGAAAATATCGCTTTGTGGTTCAGGCCATGTTGCCCGGGGGAGCTTCAAACCAGGCCGTATACGCCTTCGATGTTCTTCCCCATTTCTACGAAACCGCTTGGTTCATCGGCTTATCCGTTCTGGTATTCGGCTTCATGGCATATGGCGCCTATCAACTCAGGCTTTCTCAAGTGCGCAACCGGTTCTCCCTGGTCCTGGAGGAGCGAATGCGCCTGGCTCGCGAAATTCATGACACCTTGGCCCAAGGTTTCGTGGGAATCCGCTCGCAACTGGACGCATTAGCGATACGGATGCGCGAAGACCCGGGAGTGGCGCAGCAGCATCTGGAAATTGCTCGCAAGATGGCGAATCACAGCCTCACCGAGGCCAGGCGGTCAGTCATGGACCTGCGAGCATCGAATCTCGAAGACTGCGATTTGCCAGCGGCGTTGACCGCCGCCGCTCACCAGTGGATTGCAGGAACACGGCTGCGATTGGATGTCGAAATCACTGGTGAACGGCGCAAACTACCCGATGATGTAGAAAAACACCTGCTACGAATTGCGCAAGAAGCGGTTACGAATACTCTCAAGCATGCTGGTGCGCAGGCGATTTGTTTGAGCCTCGATATTAACCGATCCGATGTCCGGCTAATGATCAAGGACGACGGACGCGGCTTTCACGCACCCGATGTGTCCGTAATGCAGGAACACTTTGGAATTCTGGGCATGCAGGAGCGTACGAAACTACTGGGCGGCCATTTCGACTTTTCCAGTCAAGCCGGCTCGGGTACGACCATAGAGGTGAGCGTCCCGATCGCCAAACAATAAACGATGAAAAAAGCTCGTCCGATCCGCATCATGATCGCCGAGGATCATTTGATCGCCAGGAAGGGCTTGGGTGCGATCATCAATGCGCAACCGGATATGAAAGTCATCGCGGAAGCAACCAACGGCAAGGAGGCGATCGCCTTATACCGCCAACATGAACCTGACGTAACATTGATCGACATACGTATGCCCGTAGTGACCGGTTTCGATGCGGTTGCGGCTATTCGTGCCGAGTTTCCGAATGCCCACTTCGTCGCCATCAGTACATTCGGCGGGGACGAGGACATCCGCCGGGCACTGGCGGTAGGAGCCCAATCGTTTCTTACCAAAGATACGCCAAATGATGATCTGATCAATGCAATCCGAGCCGTCTATTCCGGCCAGAAGTACCTTCCCCCTTCGGTAGCCTCGGCCTTGACCGAGAACTCGGCACGCCCATCCCTGACCGCACGCGAAATCGAGATTCTGCGCCTGATCGTCCAAGGGCTTAGCAATAAGGAGATTGCCTATACCGTGGGAATTGCGAACTATACCGTTTACAACCACGTGAAGAGCATCCTGGAAAAGCTGGGTGCCGCTGACCGGACACAAGCATCGACAATCGCGATCATGCGTGGGATCGTTCACCTTCACCACTAACGCATGCTGACCCTCGTGAGATTCGCAATCCGATCAAGCCGCGTCACCGTCATTCCGATCACGGACCGGTGCTGGAAAGCGGCGGCATGACTTCCCGCTAAACCTAGGATTCTAAAAGAAAGAGGCTAGAATTGGCCATTTTTCAAGAAGCGCGCCGGTTATATACTGCCTGAGTCGGGTTTGAGTATGACCCGGCTGCCTATTCTATTGCGAGAACGGAAGGGGAGTCCTGAATGACCTCACAAATCAGTCGAAGAAGTTTTGTGTACGCGGCAGCAGTTGGGGCGCCAGCGATCCTCGGTGCTCAGGACAAGGCAGGGACCAAACGTCCGATTCTGGGCGAAGGCGAGCACCGTTACGAAGCGATTCACGATTGGGGCGAGTTGCCCTCGCATATCCGATTCGGCAACACGCACGGTGTGGTGGGCGACTCACAAGGACATATCTATATCGAACACACGGTGAATGCTACCAGTCAAAGCGCGGACACAATTGTCGTATTCGATGAAAAAGGGAAATTCGTAACTTCTTGGGGTAAGCAGTTCAAGGGCGGAGCTCATGGCCTTTACATTCGCAAAGAGGGCAGCACGGAATATTTGTACATCTGCGACCATCTGCACGGGATGGTCACAAAGCGCACTTTGAAGGGCGAGGAAGTTTTTACGTTGGGATATCCTGCGGAGTCGGAAGCCTATAAAATCGCGGCCGACCGCTCCCGCCCGGTCTATCGCCCAACCAACCTCGCCGTGGCCGCAAACGGCGACGTCTATGTGGGGGATGGATATGGGTCGAGTTATATCAATCAGTACAATAGCCAGGCACAGTACATCCGGACCTTCGGAGGGCTGGGGAAGGAACTCGGTCAACTCTCGACTCCACACGGAATCTGGATGGACACTCGGGCGCCGGAGCCTGTACTGCAAGTCGCCGACCGGAGCAATCATCGGATCCAGACTTTTTCGCTTGATGGCAAGCCGCTCGCGGTTAGCGGAGGAGTGAAATCGCCCTGCTACTTCCATCAGCGGGGCGACATGCTTGTCGTCCCCGATTTATCGGCCCGCGTTACATTGCTGGACCGAAACAATCAGGTAATTATTCACTTGGGGGATGGCGGTGATGGCTGGCGCGAGCTGCGAACCAAAGAGCGCAGTGCTTTTATTCCCGGGCAGTTTATCTGCCCTCATGGCGCCTGGTTTGATAGGGACGGAGATATTTTTGTGGCTGAGTACGTCGAAGTCGGCAGAGTGACTAAGCTTCGCAAGCTAAGTTAGGTGCGGCGGCGGGCAATGAGTCACGGCGAGGAAAGGACGAGAATGACTGCTCATCAGGTTCAGCTAATCGGTTTCGCGCTTTTGAGTCTCAGTATCGGCTGTTACGCTCAACAAGCGCCTCCCTCAACTTCGACGGCTCCCCTTCCGCAATTGGTCGAATTCAACCGCGACATCCGCCCGATACTCTCAGACAAATGTTATACATGCCATGGTCCAGGCCGTCAGATGGGAGGGCTTCGCTTCGACCGGGAGGACGTGGCGAAGCAGGAGCTGAAATCAGGTAAGATCGCAGTCGTGCCGGGCGATACCGCCAGGAGCGAAATGATTCGCCGGGTTTCCGCGGTCGAAACTGCCGTGAGAATGCCTCGCGGAGCAGAGCCTCTGAGTGCCAGAGAAGTCGCAGTGCTCGGGCGGTGGGTGCAACAAGGTGCAAAATGGCAAAAACACTGGTCCTTAATACCTCCGGCGCGTCCGGATTTGCCGAAACTCACTGACGCAAGTTGGGTGCATAATGCCATCGATAGTTTTGTACTCGATCGACTTCGACGTGAAGGACTGAAGCCCTCGCCACAGGCGGATCGCGCCACTCTGCTACGTCGCGTGACTTTCGATCTGACGGGCTTGCCGCCAACTCCCGCCGAACTCAACGCCTTTTTGGCTGATCACTCGCCCAACGCCTACGAGAAGGTGGTTGATCGATTGTTGGCCTCGCCTCGTTATGGTGAACGGATGGCATTCACTTGGCTCGATGCTGCCCGCTATGCGGACAGCAATGGATATCAGGGCGACGGCGAACGGCAGATGTGGCGATGGCGCGATTGGGTGATCGACGCATTCAACCGGAACATGCCGTTCGATGAATTTGCCGTCGAACAGCTTGCCGGCGATCTGCTCCCCAACGCCACTGTGAGTCAAAGAGTCGCAACCGGGTTTAATCGGAATCACAGAGGCAACTCTGAGGGCGGCATTATTCCAGAGGAATATCGTGTGGAATACGTCATCGACCGCGCCGAAACGACCGGGACTGTATTTATGGGGCTTACAGTAGGTTGCGCGCGGTGCCACGACCATAAGTACGATCCCATCACCCAAAAGGACTTCTACCAACTGTTTGCCTATTTCAACAATATCCCCGAATCTGGAAGGGCCCACCGTGTGGGGAACTCGCCACCGGTCGTCCAGGCGCCGACGCCCGATCAGCAGGCACAATTGAAACAGTATGACGACAAGCTTTCTCTCTCCAAAGCGAACTTCCAGAAAATGGATTCGGAACTGAAAGTTGCACAGGCCAGTTGGGAAGGAACTCTGGACAAGTCCAAGCAGATCGTTTGGGGGCCCAATCGAGGCTTGGTAGCATATTACCCGCTCGACGGCGATATCACCGCGAAAGTAGCGGTTCCTCCGGAAAAAAAGCAGGCCGTTCCAATGAAAGCTGTAAATGGTGATGCCCGGTTCGGTCAGGGGCGCTTCGCGAGGGCGGCCCAATTCGACGGTAAGAGTTTTCTGGAGGCCGGTGATATTGTCGGATTCGCCAGTCACGGCACCTATGATGACAAATACACGTTGGCTGCCTGGATTTTCCCCACTGCTCCGACGGGCGCAATTGTCACCAAGGTTGGTGATGTGGTTGAGCCGAAAGGTCACGGCCTGAACCTGAAAGATGGCAAGATTCAATATAACCTCGTGTCCAAGTGGCTGGATGAAGGAATTCGGTTACAAACCGAAGAAAGCGTCTCATTGAATCAGTGGCACCAACTGACGCTCACTTATGATGGCTCGCGACTGGCGGAAGGCGTAAAGTTATATATCGATGGCAAGGAAGCTAAGTGGGAAGTGCTTCTCGACGATATGAACAATTCCATACAGATCAAGCGTGAGCCCTTGCGAATTGGTGGGGGAGGTGGTCCGGATAATCGCTTCCACGGCGCGATTCAGGAGGTTCGAATTTACGATCGCGATCTTTCCGCCGCGGAGGCCGCCGTATTGAACGATCCCAGCGCGATTCCGGAAATTGCCTCTCTGGCACCCACGGCGCGCAGTCCTGCCCAAGCGGACAAGATTCATGATTACTTTTTGGAGAACGTTGCCCCAGCCAAAATCCAGAAAGCCTGGCACGATCTGTTGGACGCACAAAAGCAGCGCGACACGTATAGCGATGGTCTTCCGACCGTTATGGTGATGGAAGAGAGAGCGGTCCCACGGGAGAGCCACCTGCTGATCCGTGGTGTCTATGACAGGCCAGGGGACTTGGTATCGCCGGCGCTGCCTGCTTTCTTAGTCTCGCCGGACAATAAGTTCGCTCCAACTCGCCTCGGGCTCGCCAAGTGGCTGGTGGACCCGTCCAACCCCCTATTGTCGCGGGTGACCGTAAATCGATTCTGGCAAATGTATTTTGGCACGGGGCTCGTGAAGACTGTCGAGGATTTTGGATCGCAAGGTGACGCTCCATCCCATCCCGAGTTGCTCGACTGGCTGGCCACCGAGTTTATAGCAACCAGATGGGATGTCAAGAAATTCCAAAAAACGATCGTCATGAGCGCGACGTACCAACAGTCGTCACGGACTACGCCGGAGATCGCCCAACGCGATCCAGAAAACCGGTTGCTTTCTCATGGTCCGCGGTTCCGCTTGCCGGCGCCGATGGTGCGCGACCAGGCGCTCGCGATTTCCGGTCTTCTCGTGAACCAATTGGGAGGCCCGTCCGTGAAGCCTTACCAGCCGGACGGGCTATGGCAGGAATTGTCGGATCAGGTGTACACGCAGGACCACGGGGACAAGCTCTATCGCCGAAGCTTATACACTTTCTGGAAGCGCACGATTCCGCCTCCCACTATGGCCACCTTCGATGCGTCCAGCCGTGAGAGCTGCGTCGTTCGCCAGAACCTCACGAATACACCGCTGCAGGCGCTCGATCTGATGAATGACGTTGCATTTCTTGAAGCGGCACGCGTGTTCGCACAGCGGGTGATGGAAGACGGTAAGATCGCTCCCGAGCAGCGAATCGTGGCCATATTTCGTTTCGTGATGAGCAGGCTACCCGATAACGAGGAACTCCGCATCCTTAACGATTATTTCCACTATCAGCTCGACGCGTTTGCATCGAAGCCTGACGCGGCACTCAAATATTTGGCCGCCGGTGAATACTCCCGCGATCCCAAGCTGAATGTAAATCAGTTGGCGGCTTACAGCACCGTGGCGAGTTTCATATTGAACTTGGACGAAGCGATTACCAAGGAATAAGGAGAGCTCCGATGGACTTTCTTCAGAATGGGCAAATAGGTTTAACCCGCCGGCACTTTTTCAACCGCACAAGTACCGGAGTAGGCATTGCCGCTTTGGCCCACTTACTCGGTAAAGATCTGTTGGCGGATCAGGCGGCCGGTGGGCTGCCCGGCCTGCCTCACTTCCCTCCTACGGCGAAGCGAGTGATCTACCTCTTTCAGTCCGGAGGGCCCTCGCAACTGGAGACCTTCGACTATAAACCGGCCTTAGAAAAGCTGAACGGCTCCGACTTGCCCGAGTCCATCAGGAATGGCCAGCGTCTGACCTCCATGACCGCGACGCAATCGCGTTTCCCCGTGATTCCATCTGTTTTCAAATTCGCGCAATATGGGCAAAGCGGGGCTTGGGTAAGTGAACTGCTGCCACATACCGCCAAGGTCGTCGATCAGCTATGCATTATCAAGTCTCTATATACCGAGCAGATCAATCACGATCCGGCAACGACTTTCGCACAAACCGGATTTCAGCTTGCCGGCCGGCCCAGCCTCGGCGCTTGGGTTTCGTATGGTCTGGGAACCGAGAATGGCAACCTGCCGGCATTTGTGGTGATGGTGTCCCAAAGCCGTAGCAATGGCGGGCAACCGCTCGCGGATCGGCTCTGGGGAACCGGCTTTCTACCCACCAAGTATCAGGGCGTCAAGCTTCGATCGGTTGGCGACCCCGTCCTATACATTAGCGATCCACAGGGATTCGATGCCAATCAAAGGTCGCGTTTTATTGCGGATCTGAAGAAACTCGATGAACGGCATCTCGAAGAGTACAACGACCCCGAAATCAACACTCGGATCGCTCAATATGAAATGGCTTTTCGCATGCAGTCTTCCGTGCCCGAATTGACGGATTTTTCTAAGGAATCGGAAAAAACATTCGAGTTGTACGGTCCCGATGCGAAAAAACCGGGCACCTTCGCCGCGAACTGTCTCATGGCCCGGCGCTTGGCGGAACGCGGCGTACGCGTGATCCAGTTATACCACCGCGGGTGGGATCACCACGCCGATTTGCCGAAAGGCATTCAGGAACAATGCGGTTCAACCGATCGAGCCTGCGCGGCCCTCGTTCAGGACCTGAGCGCCCGCGGACTGCTGAAAGACACGCTGGTGATCTGGGCCGGTGAATTCGGACGTACCGTTTATTGCCAGGGTAAACTGACTCCGGAAGAGTATGGGAGGGATCACCATCCTCGTTGCTTCACCGGCTGGCTCGCCGGCGGCGGCGTTAAGGCTGGTATTACAGTCGGTGAGACAGACGACTATTCGTACAATATCACCAAAGATCCAATCCATATTCACGACCTCAACGCAACCATTCTGCGCTGCCTGGGTATCGATCATACTCGCCTGACTTACAAGTATCAGGGACGCCATTTCAGACTTACGGATGTGCATGGAACGGTCGTCAAGAATATCCTTGTCTAACGCTTAAGGCGAAAACGCCATTTCAAGCCATAGTATCTATGCATCGATCATCGTCGCGTCGTCTCCTGAAGAGTGTATTGTTACGGATCACTCCGCTCGTGTGCGGTTTCCTGATGGTCGGCGGAGCCACCATCACGAAGTCGATGGCCAAGGAAGGAGAATGGCCCAGTTACGGTTCAGACTTGGCGAATACCCATTATTCGCCGCTTGCTCAAATCACGGCATCGAATTTCAACAAGTTGCGGATCGTTTGGAGATTCAAAACTGAAAATCTCGGCCCACGGCCGGAATTCAATTTTGAGTCCACGCCGCTGATGGTCAATGGAAAATTGTACTCGACCGCCGGATCGCGGCGGGCCGTGGTCGCCTTGGACCCAACCACAGGCGAAATGCTCTGGGTTCATTCCGAAAACGAAGGACAGCGCGGCTCCCTCGCTCCGCGTCAACTGTCAGGCCGCGGCTTGTCTTATTGGACCGATGGACGAGAAGAGCGGATCCTGTATGTCACTCCGGGGTATCGCCTAATTGCGCTCAACGCCAGGACGGGAACGCCTGTTTCCCCTTTCGGCACGAATGGTGTTGTCGACTTGAAGCTGGACGACGATCAGGAGATTGATCCCGTTACGGGAGAGGTTGGGCTCCATTCCGCTCCTGTGGTAGCAGGCAACATCATCATCGTAGGTGCGGCGCACCGTTCTGGAGCGGTTCCGAAAAGCAAGACGAACGTAAAGGGCTTTGTGCGCGCGTTTGACGTCCGGACGGGCAAGCGGCTTTGGATTTTCCACACCATTCCGCGATCCAATGAGTTTGGCTATGACACCTGGGAAGACGACTCCGCCAGCTATACGGGCAACACCGGCTCTTGGGGGCAGATCAGTGTCGATGAGCAACTCGGCATGGCTTATATACCGGTCGAACTGCCTACTGGCGATTTCTATGGAGGCCATCGGCACGGCAACGGCTTATTTGGCGAGACTCTGGTCGCCGTAGATTTGAAAACCGGCCAGCGGCGGTGGCACTACCAGTTGGTTCATCACGGTATCTGGGATATGGATATTCCCTGCGCTCCGATGCTGGTGGACATCACCCAGAACGGCCGCACCGTCAGGGCCGTCGCACAACCTACGAAGCAGTCGTTTCTGTATGTCTTTGATCGGGTCACCGGGCAGCCGATTTGGCCAATCGAGGAGCGCCCGGTAGAGCAGTCCGATGTTCCGGGCGAGAAGACCAGTCCCACGCAGCCGTTCCCGACTAAGCCGCCTCCCTCTATGAGGTTCAGGGCATTACTGCGGAGCACCTGGTCGATTTCACTCCGGAGTTGAGGGAAGAGGCACTGAAAGTCGCCTCTAAATTCAAGATGGGACCGATTTTCACGCCCCCGGTCTGGAGTAAGCCCGAAGGGCCTTACGGCACACTCTCCACATACCCGGACAATGGCGGCACGAACTGGCCCGGAGGCTCCTTCGATCCCGAAACGCACATCGCATACTTACCTTCCCAACGCCTGGCCGTAAGTGCCGGTGTAGTGCCCGGAGATCCTAAAGTGACCGACATGCGGTTTGTGAAGGGTAGCGCCGCTCCCAAAGAGAAAGAGGGAGAAGGCCAGAACCTGTTGCGAATCACCCTCCAAGGAATACCTTTGGTGAAGCCTCCCTATGCCAGCATCACCGCAATCGATTTGAATCGGGGCAATATTCTTTGGAAGATCGCGCACGGAGATACTCCGGACAATATACGAAATCATCCGGCACTCAAGGGCCTCGACATCCCTCGGACCGGCCGTCCCGGTTTCTTTGGCGTTCTTGTGACCAAAACTGTGGTGATCGCCGGTGAACGAGGGACCGTCACAACCCCGTCCGGTTCGCAGGGCGCACTGCTGCGGGCCTACGATAAGGCTACCGGAAGGGATGTGGGATCCGTTCCAATGCCTGCTGGTGCCACAGGAACACCGATGACGTACATGCTAAACGGCGTGCAATATGTCGTCCTCGCTCTGGGAGGGCCCGGGTTTCCCGCAGAGTTAATCGCGTATAGGCTTGCTGAGTGATTTAGTCGGCCGCGGGGTTCACAGCCTCTCCGTTTGCGCTGGAAGCATTGTATTCAACGATCGATGTGGCTCGGTACATCAGTAAGGCAGGATGACGGCGGTGCATTCTCGTGGGGTATAAAGTGCCCGCATCCGCCTCGCTGCGCCCGATTGCGCGCTCATGACCCAGAAGCTGCCATCCGGGAAGTAGAGGCGATTGCTGGTGGAATCGTAGCTGGCATAAACGCCTTCACGCGAGGTCCACACCCCATTGGTATTCACATTCAAGCGGTATTCGGCGCCGGTCGCGTCGGTATACAGATAGCAGGCCAGGGTGGTGTAGTCGGCCCAGATCGGCGTAATCGAGCCGGCCAGCAAGCGCCATCCAAACTCGTAGCCGACATCAGTGCCCAGTTTCCAGGCGCCGTTCGGGTCTTTGCGCCAGACCTGGGAGTTGTAGCTCAAGGCGAAAGTTGCGCTCCATCCGCCGCGCGCCTGGGTTTTCAAGAGCGGGACGGAAAAATTCAGGTTCCCCGACTGTACGTCAATCTGCTCCCCGGCGGCGCCCCAGTAGGACCCGGTGGGACGCACACCCATGCGCCGCGGGTCCGCGCCGTCAACAGGCGGCGCAGTGATCGTGAGATCGATCCAAGCCCAGTTGTCGTGGATATCGACGGGTGTGGTCGTATAGACATGCGTCTCGCCAGGGTTCACGCTCAGATCTTCGAATTCCGGATCCCGGATAAAGCGAAAATACTGGCCGTCCCGATAGATTATGTAAGCGATCCAGCCAATCCCGTAGGGGTCATCCACCACGCCTGGCCAACTGAGGCTGACGCGGTGCCCGGTCACCAGGCTGCGCACCGAGGCACGATCGATGCTGCCCGGTGCTACCGAATCATGTGGGCCCAGCGATACCAGCGTCATTCCGCTGCCGGACGGCATGGCGCTCACTCCCACTGCTAGCGCTGCGTTGATCAGCGTGATGACGGCCTCGTCTTGCCAGACCGAGCGCGTGCTCCAACCGCCGCTAAGCACCTCGATATATCCATCCAGATAGGACACCCGGAGCAGTTGCCCATCGAAACACGGCCCCGTCACTGAATTCATGGCTGTATACGAACCGTTCGTTACCTGATCAACCTCCAGAGTGGCCGAGCACCCTCCGCCCGTGAAGGTGGGATTGATCAGGCGGACGGCATAGTAGGAACCCGTTCCAGCCAGAGACTGGCTTGTGGCGCCGAGATAGATCGAATACGTCCCGCCATTTCCCTTGATCGACAGCGTAGTATCCACCTGGTACAGGCTCCCGGTCGGTGACCCAATGGTCGAAAGGAGCGTACCGCTGCAAGGAGCGCGATCTCTGGGGGCGTGTGGTCATTTGGTTGTCCGGCATCGGAGCCGTAATGGCGCTACTCGGATTGATTGTGGGTGTGTGGCTCTATTCACCGGTAGCCAGGCGGTACCGCTTTCCGAGCGGCGTCTCGAGTGTGCCCTACGCCGGCCAGAAGCGGTGGCACACGATACTAGGGCTCCTCTTCGGGTTGGTTACGTGCACCTGGGCGTTCAGCGGAATGCTGTCGCTGAGTCCCTTCGAATGGCTCTCCGGGAGGCGCGCCAACGCGAGCCTTCCGGCGGCTTTGCACAGCCCGCGCGTACCCATCGGTGCTTTCACTGAAGCGCCCCATATCCTACCAGGCGCCAAGGAGGTCGAATTTGCGGCGCTAGCCGGTACGCCTGTGTATCTGGAGACGATTGCCGGGCGGCCTGAAGTAATCTCCATTGATGGACGGCGACACACAGGCTTGGATCCGGTTCTCGTGCGCCGGATCGCCGGACAGGTTGTTGCGCCTTACCGGGTGGAGGAATTTCGAATTGTCAGGAATTACGAAGCATATTACCTCGATCGCCACCACGAGCGTCCACTCCCGGTAATTTTCATCCGGCTGAATGACCCGGAGCGCTCGATGTACTACGTCGACCCTCGTACCGGCCGGACAGCTCAAAGCTATGCGGGCAGTTCACGCATAAATCGGTGGCTTTACCACGGGTTGCATTCCTTGGATCTTCCGTGGTTGTACACACACCGGCCGGCATGGGACCTGATTGTTCTCAGCCTCATGGCCGGCGGCACAGCCCTTTGCGTTACATCAATGGTCATAGCCTGGCGCCGCCTGCGGCATAAGTTGCGGATGTTCCGGATGCGCCGGACGATGGTGAAAGCGGCAGCCTGATACTGGAATCGCTCTCCGCTTTTATCGGCCTGAGCGGGCGT
>PSRJ01000082.1 GCA_003175985.1 Terriglobia bacterium | reverse complement strand
CGGGATCGCGCAGACACTGGCCCGGCAGGGCGTGGCGGATCCGCAACAACGCGCGTATGGGCGAATTTCCGGATTGATCGCCGGCCAAGCCACAACGCTTGCCTATATCGATGTCATCTCGTTCTTATCGATCATGGTCATTTGCCTGATCCCGTTTGTGCTGGTGATGCGAAGGCCGAAGGCGGCGCCGACGCAGAGTGCGGCGCACTGAGCGGCGTGAAGCTCATCCCCTCCATGGCCTTAGTTCGAGCCCTCCGCAGAGCTCTTGCGACGCTGGCCGACCCGGCCAAAGCGCCGGCGATGCAAGCGTACATGAAATCGGAGATGCCTTACCTGGGTGTGCAGGCGCCGCAATTGCGCCAGGCTGCGAAATCCGTGTTTGCCGAACACCCGCTGGCGACTTTCGAAACGTGGCGGGACACCGTGCTAGAACTGTGGCGCTCCGCGCGGTATCGAGAGGAACGGTATGCCGCCATCGAACTCGCCGGCAACCCGCGGTATCGCGGCTTCCGGACTCTCGAAGCGTTGCCTCTTTACGAGGAGATCATCATCACGGGAGCCTGGTGGGACTATGTGGATACCATCGCCACCCACCTTCTTGGCGAACTTCTGCGGCACGACCTCGATGCGATGGGACCCCTGCTCCGGCAATGGGCCCTTTCGGAGAACATCTGGAAACGCCGCGCCGCCATTCTGGCGCAGCTCAGCTTCAAGCGGGATACCGACCAGAAGCTGCTATACGATTGCATCGCTCCTTCGATCGACGCGAGCGAGTTTTTCCTGCGAAAAGCCATCGGATGGGCCCTGCGGGAATATGCCAAAACAGAGCCCGCGGAAGTGATCCGGTTCGTGCGGCGGCACGAAGCGCGCTTGAGCGCGCTCACGAAGAGGGAGGCGCTGAGGCGGCTTGCGACGATTTGAAACAGGGAAACTACGTGGTCTTCGGTACCAAACAGTTTGCCCGCGCCGGGCGCCGGCGTGACCATTGGTACCGCTCCGGTTTCGCAGTTCCGGCGGATCGGGTTATCATTTCTTTTACTCCCCCGATTGCAAACCGAAGGTACCGTGAAAACCACTGAGAGTCCAATCATTCTGCAAACCGATCTTCCCGGTGTCGAGTTGCATGCCCGCGGCAAGGTGCGCGACGTGTATAGTGTTGACTCGCGCCTGCTCATCGTGGCGACGGATCGCATCTCGGCATTCGACTACATTTTGCCAACCGGCATTCCCGACAAGGGGCGGGTGCTGACACAACTTTCAATTTTCTGGTTCGATTTTCTGCGGGAGACCACGCCGACGCACTTTCTCACTGCGCGCGTAGACGACTATCCGGCCGCGCTGCAGCCTTTTGGCGATCAGTTGGAAGGGCGCTCGATGCTGGTGAAGCGTGCGCGCATGGTCGAGATCGAGTGCGTGGCGCGCGGCTATATCTCCGGCTCGGGGTGGAAGGAATATCGCGAGCAGGGGACGGTGTGCGGCATCCGGCTCCCCGCCGGCCTGCGCGAAAGCGACCGTCTGCCGGAGGCCATTTTCACACCCGCCACGAAGGCTCAAACCGGCCACGACGAAAACATCTCCTTCGACCAGATGGCGGGAATCGTGGGCATCGAACTGGCGCGGCGCTTGCGCGATCTCACGCTTGAGATCTATAATCGCGCTGCCCGCTACGCCGAGTCGCGCGGCATCATCATCGCCGATACGAAGCTGGAATTCGGGTTTGTGGGCGATGAATTGGTGCTGGGCGATGAGGTGCTCACACCCGATTCTTCACGGTTCTGGCCGGCGGACAGCTATCGCCCGGGTGGTCCGCAGCTCTCGTTTGACAAGCAGTTCGTGCGCGACTACCTGGAATCCATTCACTGGAACAAGCAGCCGCCGGCGCCCCCGCTACCCGAGGAGGTGGCCTCCAAGACCGGTGAGAAATACAGGCAAGCGTATCGCGTGCTCACCGGCCGTTCACTATGAACTGGCTCGACGTGGTGCTGGCCTTGATTCTGGCCGCTTCGGTGCTGACCAGCTTTCGGAAAGGGCTGTCGCGTGAGGTGATCGGCCTCGCATCCGTATGCCTGGCCCTGTTGTTGGGATCTTGGCTTTACGGATCTGTCGGAGGCTACCTGGCGCCTTATTTCAGTTCCCGGATGGTGGCGAACTTTCTCGGCTTCGCTCTCGTTTTCGGCGGCGTCCTGGTGGCGGGCGCCGTTGTGAGCGGGGTCATCGGAAAGTTCCTCAAAATCACCGGCCTGTCGTTTTTCGATCACGTGCTCGGGTTGGGATTTGGAGCCGTTCGCGGGCTGTTGATCGCAATCGCAGTAGTAATGGCCATCATGGCGTTTGCGCCGGGCGAGGGTCCGCCCGCATCGGTGGTGAACTCGCGCCTGGCTCCCTATGTGGCTGGAGGCGCGCGCGTAGTCTCGGCCATAGCGCCCCACGAGTTGAAGGAAGGCTTCCGGAAGACCTACACGCGCGTGAAATCGGCATGGGATAAGGCGGCGCAGCGAAGCGAGCGGGACAAAGCATGAAGGAGAACTTTGAACGGCTCGTGGAGCATCTTCTGGCCGGGAATATTTTTCTGGAAGAAGCCATCGAAGTCCTGGAGAGGAGCATGATTGTGCGCACGCTGGAACGCACCGCGGGCAACCAGTGCGAGGCCGCCAAACGGCTCGGCATCCACCGCAACACGCTCCAGAAGAAACTGGTATCGTACGGGCTCGCCAACGGACGGGGGCGCGCTCGACGCAGACCTGCAAAGGGGCAGGGGCGGCCTCGGAAGCCCAAAAGCGGCGCCGCGTAGAGATGGATCTTCTGATCTTTGATCTCGACGGCACGTTAATCGATTCCAAACAGGACCTGGCGCTTTCAGTAAACGCCACACGTGCCCACATGCGCATGGCGCCATTGGATATCGGGCAGATTTCTTCCTATGTGGGAAGCGGCGCACCGATTCTCATCCGGCGGGCCTTGGGCGCCGAAGCGACCGAGGCCCAAATTGAGGAATCGCTCGAATTCTTTCTGGAGTATTACCGCGAGCACAAACTGGACCATACGCGGCTCTATCCGGGCGTGCAGGAGTCGCTCGACCGTCTGCGCGCCGCCGGCAAGCGCCTGGCGGTGTTGACGAACAAGCCGGTCGCGCCCAGCCGGGGGATCGTCGAGGGATTGGGCCTGAGCGAGCACTTCTTCCGGGTTTACGGCGGAAATAGTTTCGATTTCAAAAAGCCTCACCCGATTGGAGTCACCACGTTGATGGCCGAGGCCGGGGTGGAGCGCGCCGCCACGATGATGGTGGGGGATAGCGGGGTCGACGTGCAGACCGCGCGGAACGCCTCCGTTCAATCCTGCGGCGTTACATACGGATTCGCGCCGGAAACGCTGCTCGATCCGGCGCCGGATCTGCTGGTGGATGACTTGCGGAAACTGGCGGACTGGGCGCTGCAGAGCGGATCGGCCTCAGGCTAGCAGGCCAGTCTGGCAGGCTGAAGCCTGCCCCACCACCAACTTATGGCGCTGCCCGCTCCCGCGGTTCGGCCGAGGCAGCCGCGTGAATCTGAAGCAAGGTTCGAACCAACTCCGGCGTCCGGCAGCGGGCCATGCCGCACTCTGTCGCGATACCGAAGGCAGGTACGTACTTGGCGGCCGCTTCGATACGCTGCCTGGTCGCTTCCACTCCGTCGCTATGCACCAGCCCCAGAAAGAGCTCCGTGCCGGGCGCCAGTGCCAGCTTCCGCAGCGGCTGGAAGTATTCCTCATCCGAACGGTTGGCCGGAACGGGCATATGAATATAAGCGATCGGCCGGCCAACGACTTCCGTCAGCAGGTTTGCAAATTCCGCCAGCTTGCCGGCATCCTCGGGCTCAACGAAATGCCTGGCTTCCCAGTCGCCGTAGCAAAGGTGAAAACCGAGTTCCACGTCCTGCGGCACCGCCGCGGCGATCCGTTTCATGCGCGCGCCAATCTCGCTTCGCAAATCGTCGAACGGATTGCGCATGAATTGCCAGCGCCCGTCCCACATCACCATCTCGATGCATATGTCCCACTGAATGCATAGATCCTGATGCGGAATGGTGCGGCAGATGGTCTCCACCTCCCGGAGCATGGCGCTCTCGTACGCTCTCTCAATCACCGGAGCGTCTTTCGGCGCGCAGAAGGGGTTGATCACCGCAAATGGTGTCGGCAGCGAAACCTGAAAACGTGTGCCGGACGCCAGATAACCGCTCTGACGCGCGGCGAGGAAGTCCAGATAGGAGGCCCGTGCTTCCCGCGCATAGCCCAGTTCCGGAAACCGAATCTCGCCAGGCGCGACCCCCTCGGCAAGCTGGAGCGGCAGGAAGCCCGATGTCTGGTTGGGCTGGGTCGCATCGGCTTTGAGGAAAGGAAGAGAGCGGAGCAGCGGATATTGCCAACTGATCCACAGTCTCCGTCCGCCGGGCTCGCCATCGGGAATGCGCTCCAGGCGCCGGCCGAGCAGCGTCCCGGCGGTGCGAAACACTTCTTCCACACTATCCAGGGCGACGCTGCCCACCAGATGTACTTTCGTCGGAATCACGAGCTAAGCCCCGGGAGGAACCGGGCCCCGGCCGGTGAGGATCTTGCTGGGTTCGACACTCCGGTCCACGACGACGCCAAAGAATGGGAACATCATTTCTTCCCAGGTCATCTCGCCGTAATATACGGTCTTGTTCGGATTGGGATTCCACTTGTTGTTCACTGAGTTGTCGAAGTGGGCGTCCACATGCAGTTTCGTGCCTTTGGGAACTTTGACTGTCGTGTTGTAGCCCAATTGCCAGTTGAAGTCGTAATGCGGAACGCTGAGAACCGTTTCCCTCTTCCCATCCGGGTAGATCAGAGTGTAGGTCATATCCTTACCACGAACATGCATGTGGGGCATCATGTACACCAACTCTACGTCCTGATTGAACGTGATTTCCGCCGGCGGGCTCTGCCAGTTAGGTTCGTTGGGAGGGATTGCAAAATGCGCCGGGTCCGAAGGCGCCGAAGCGCTCAGGGAAACGTAACGCCGCTGCGGCGGTTCTTTCGCCACCGTGACTCCGATCTGCACGTGGTCCGTAACGGCCGTTCCATTCGGAGTATAGTGCAGGTTCAGAGTGATGTCGCTTCCGGCCGGCACCAGCTTGGCGGCTTGAAAATCACGATAATCGGCCACCGGGTTCCCCGGCAGGTAGCAGTCTTCGGCCATGCTTCGGGGCCGGCCGCCGGGCGTCGCGGGACCGAATGTAGGCGCCTTTCCCGGGATCGCGCTTCCCTCCTCATCGCGCAGCTTGTCCTGCCACACGGGTTCGAAGTATTTCACCCCCGCATCGTGTCGATTGAATCCGAGACAGATATGGTGCGTCACGGCGGGGTACTCGGGCTTGATCTGCACCGAGGTGATCCAGGTGTCCTGCTGGAAGCCCGTGGGCACGGTGACGGAGACCCATTCAATCACGTTGTTCTTGGGATGCGCGGGCACATCGTAGGTGGGTCCTTGTATGACGATGTCCGGCTGGATCTGCCAGCCTTCCGGCCATCGGACGGCGGCAGGGACGTCCTTGGGATCCCCTTCCACGGCTCCGCTATCGGCCCATTTCGCGATCGTCTCGATTTCGCTCTGCTTCAACGAGCGGTCATTGAGGAAATGGCCGATCTTCGGATCCGCGAACCACGGCGGCATCTTGCCCGTAGCCACGGCAGCCTTCATGGCTTTCGCCCACGGGCGCGCCTGTTGATAGGTCAGGAACGACATCGGCGCGACCTGGCCGGGCCGATGACACGTCTGACAGTTCTTCTGCAGAATGGGAAGAACATCCTTATTGAACGTCACGGCTGAGGAATCCGCCGCGGCCAAAGCGCCCGTCGAAATCAGTGCGAGCGCGAATGCATTCCGGAACATCAAACCCTCCTCACAATTCTGAGCCGCAACCAGTATCAGGCCGGTCCGAGGAGGCTGTCAAATCACTTGTTCCTATGGCTCATAGGAGCGCCCTATTGAAGAATTCGCCGCATCGGCGGCGGCGATACGAGCTATTGAATTATCCGCTGCTCCCGTGGCGCGATCGCGCCTTATAGTAGCGTAAAGCTTGTGTTGAGCCGGAAACTGGAATACCTGATGGCGCTGGCCCGCGAGGGTCACTTCGCACGAGCCGCGGCGGCGTGTCACGTTTCGCAGCCTACGCTTTCCGCGGCCATCCAACAACTGGAAGCGGAACTCGGCGTACCGATCGTCAAACGGGGCCAGCGCTTTCAAGGGCTCACTACGCAGGGCCAACTGGTGATAGAAACTGCGCAGCGAATGGCCAGTGAGCGCGAGCGGCTCCGGCAACAGCTCCGGGATCAGCGTGCCGATTCGGCAGGTACGCTTCGCGTCGGCGTGCTGGGTTCCGCCATCCCGCTCTTCAAGAGCTTCACCCGTCCTTTCCGGAAGCGCTTTCCACACGTAAACCTCAGTGTCATGGTGCAAAGCCCGTTTGACGTTCAGCAGTCCTTCGACGCATCCGCTTTGGACGTTGCGATCACCTACCTGGACCAGGGCTTGCGGCGTCATTGCCGCACTCACACGTTGTACACAGAACAATACGAGCTCCTGATTCGAAAAGGGACCTCATTTTCCGGACGGGCATCCGTCACCTGGCAGGACCTGGCCCAGTTGCCTCTCTGTTTGTTGTCCCCGGACAGGCCGATTTTCGGCAAATCGGAATCTGAGATCCTGGCGCGGATTCTCGCCAAAACACCGCATATTGTAACCAACGCGATCTGGCTGGTGATGGACCATGTGCGAACCGGGGACTGGGCGTCGGTTCTTCCAAAGCCGGTGAGGATCATGGTGTCGGAGCACGAAGAATTGGAATCGATTCCATTGCCGAGGATCGGTAAACCCAATTCGGTGGTGATTGCGATTCCCAATCGTGAGCCGGCATCTCCGCTAGCCGAAGCGTTTTTCGAAGTTGCCACGGCAGACGAGACCGCGGCCGCATCCCATGCTCTCCTGGAAACTCCGGCGGCGCAAAGATACGCGGCGGCTAAGTATCGGCGGCACCAATAGTAACAATCCAAATAAACGATTTTACAGATGGGCTGGAGAACGCGTATATTCCTTTCTGAATCGGCTCGCGGCCCGGTAGACGGCCAAACGGGGTTAACATCTGCCCGGACGGCGAGCCCAGGGGAGGGCAACTTGAAACTTCTTACATGTATCGGTCTCATCACGTGCGGCATCGCTCTGGGCCAGGAAGCGGCTCAGATCAGCGGGGTCGTGACAGACCAGTCGGGAGGCGTCGTCCCCGGCGTAGAAATCACCCTCACACAGACGGAGACAGGCGTCAAGCGCTCCGCGGCTACGGATGCTGCCGGCCTGTATACCATTCCGAATCTGCCCCTCGGGCCCTATCGGCTGGAAGCCGCGAAGATGGGTTTCCGCACGTTCGTGCAAACCGGTATTGTTTTGCAGGTGGGAAGTAACCCCACGATCCCGGTGACGTTAGGGGTGGGCAACGTTTCCGAGCAGGTTCTGGTGGAAGCAAATGCCAGCCAGGTGGAGACGCGCAGCGCCGGAGTAGGCACCGTCGTCGAAACCCAGAAAATTCTCGATCTTCCCCTGAACGGCCGGCAAGCCACCGACCTGATTCCTCTTTCCGGGTTGGCCGTGGTGACCGCCGCGACACCTCCCACGTACACCATGAATACGGGGCCAAGCATTGCGGTCGCCGGCAGCATGAGTTGGAGCGTCCAATACAACCTCGATGGGGCGCCCCATCTGGACACTTATGTGGGGACGCCCATGCCGCTCCCCTTCCCCGATGCTCTGCAGGAGTTCCGGCTATCCACCAGCGCACAAGATGCCTCCAGCGGCGGCCACTCCGGAGCCGCGGTCGATGCGGTTACAAAGTCCGGAACCAATGCGTTTCATGGAGACCTGTTTGAGTTCTTCCGTAATTCGAACCTCAACTCGCGCGACTTTTTCGCTCCCGGATCAGACGGTCTGAAACGGAATCAGTTTGGCGGCACGTTTGGTGGCGCAATCGTGAAAGACAAGCTGTTCTTCTTTTTGGGCTACCAGGGCACCACCATCCGCCAGAACCTGGTAAATAGCACCGCCTACGTGCCGACGGCTGCGGAACTGAAAGGCGATTTTTCGCAGTACATTGCCGCCGGCTGCCCGAGCGCGGCCGCGGTTGCGAATTCCCCCGCGGTATTGAGTCATTTCACCGGCCCGTTCACGATGAGCCCCGCCGCGCTGAAGATCTCCAGTTATCTTCCCCAGAGCAACAATCCGTGCGGTTTTGTCCAGTTCGGTACTCCTGTCCATCAAAACCAGTTGCAGGCGCCTCTCCGGGTGGATTACCAGATCAGTCCGAAACACAGTGTCTTTGCGCGCTATATGATCACCCGCATCGACACGGACGTGCCCTATAGCATCACGCACAACATACTGGCAACCAATCAGGTCGGCCAGGACGATCAGGCCCAGGCGCTCGCATTGGGGGACACCTATCTCATCGGTTCCCAAACTGTGAACTCGTTCCGCATCTCCGGTACGCGTGTGGGGGCGCGCACTCCCGGCGCCATTCCTTTCAAACCCCAGGACGTCGGAATGAATTTCTACAGCTATTACGGCTTCGTGCCTATCCTCATGGCCGGCGTCGGGTTTAACATCAATTTCCCCACGAATTTTGCGGTCGGCTATGACAGGATCACCAATTTCGGCGCGAATGATGATGTCACTATGGCGCGCGGATCGCACCAGTTCAGCTTTGGAGGCGGGTTCTCCCGGTCTTTGCTGAACGCGAGCTCCTATGCCTGGTCTCAAGGATTTTTCGTGTTCGCGGGAATCTTCGGAACACCGCTCATCGATTTCTTAACCGGAAACGTGGTGAACCTGCACCAGGCGAATCCGAATCCCGATAACGTAACGCAGAACCATTTCGGGCTCTACGCCTCCGATACCTGGAAAGCCACACGAAGGCTGACCGTCTCCTACGGTGTCCGGTGGAATCCGTTCTTCCCCATGGCATTCAAGCATGGCGACACCTACAATTTCAGCCTCAGCAATTTCTACAACAATGTCCGCAGTAAGGTCGTGCCGGCCGCGCCGCCGGGATTGCTGTATGTCGGCGACGCCGGGGTGAACGGCAAATCGGCCATGAACAACCAGTGGGGGCACGTCGAGCCGCGGCTGGGAATCGCCTGGGACCCGACGGGCAGCGGCAAAACGGCCATTCGGCTCGGCGCTGGAATTGCCTACGATTTCATTCGCATGGACATCCACGAGAATACGTCCTCGGTGGCGCCGTTCCGGATCACCGTCGTGCAAGGCTTCTCCGGACCGGGTTCGCTGCCGCTCGATAACCCGTACGCGAACTATCCGGGAGGCAATCCGTACCCCTACAATTACAATCCGTCGAACCCGGCCTTCCCGACGCTTCCGTATCAGGGATTTCTGCCGATCGATCCGAATCTAAAAACTTCGGCGCAGTATTCCTGGAATTTCGGAGTCCAGCGCCAGCTTACGCCCCACCTGTTCGTCTCGGGGACTTACGTGGGGACGGAAATCGCGCATTTGTGGACCGGCGTAGATTTGAATCCGGCGGTCTGGCTGCCGGGAAAGCCTGTCATCGCCAGCCCCTCATCGCCGGCCCAATTCGGCCAATGCGCCGCGCTCCAGGCCAATTGCGGCGGCAGCGCCGAAAACTTCCGGCGGCTGCTCGAACTAACCAATCCCTCCGCTCCTAACGGTAACGTATATGGTTCCGTTACTAGCCTGGACGCCAGCGGCACACAGCATTACGACGGGCTGCTGCTCAATTCGCGCTGGCAGGCCGGGCAGAATCTGAATCTGGGCGCGAACTGGACGTGGTCGCACTGCATCGGTCTTCCGGCGACCAACATCTCCAACCTGGCGGCGGTTTACCCCCACCAGCCCTACCAAAACAACGGCCCCCAGAACCGGCATCTGGATATGGGCGACTGCACCGGCAATTCGCTGGACATCCGGCACATCGTGAATCTGACGGTGGTGCTGAACACGCCGAAGTTTTCCGGGACTTGGGCGCGCCGCTTGGGCACCGGCTGGAACATATCGACGATCTACACCTGGCGCAGCGGTGCCCCGGTGACTCCGATTTTGAACGCCAGCACCGATAACGCCCTGAACGGCTTCGCTCCCTCTGGGGCCAATCCGGTTCCGCAGCGGCCCAACCAGGTATTGCCCAGCGTGTACGCAACCAACAAAGGATTATCCTGCTCTCCCGCTCCCTGCGTGAGTTACCTGAACCCTGCCGCAATCGCAGTTCCGGCGCTGGGAACGTATGGGAACATGGGCGTCAGCGCAGCGCGTGCACCCGGATTCTGGGAGTGGGATCAGGCGATCACGCGCCAGTTTCCCATCCGCGAAAGTCTGCGTATGGAGTTCCGAGCGGAGGCCTTCAACGTAACCAACTCGGTCCGTTTGGGTGCGCCGAATGCCACTCTAAGCGGAACATACGGTCAGATTACAACCGACCAGCCGACCACCGGCGCCGGCACCGGAGTCAGCCCCGGGACCGGCGGCAGGGTCGTTCAATTTGCGGTCAAATTCCTGTTTTGACGGCGTGCATCGTCGTTGGCCGAGGGTCGCTTGCGCTACACTGTGCCCGCGTGAAGCATAGAGCGATATCGTGTAGACTTGGCGGCCAGGGAGGTATTCATGAAACGTTTATTGATCGCAATCGGGCTAACCATCGTGCTGTTCGTGCCGGCCGTTGCCAGTGCGCAAATTCTGGTTGCCGGAGAAGGTCCGGTCGTGTATGGGCATCACCATCTGAATACGACGAACATGGACGCGCAGAAGAAGTTCTATGCCGGCACGCTCGGCGGCACTGTGGTCAAGATCGGTTCCGATGACCGGCAGCAGGAGATCATCAAGTTCCCGAATGTGCTGATGTTTTTCCGTCCGATGCAGGCGCCGACCGGCGGTTCGATCGGCACGACGGTGAACCACATCGGCTTTTCCGTTCCCGATCTCAGGCCGCTCGTGGCGAAGATCAAGGCGAACGGCTTCAAAATGAT
>PSRJ01000303.1 GCA_003175985.1 Terriglobia bacterium | reverse complement strand
GGCGCGGAAGGTAGCCAGAGCCATCGTCCGGGCACGGCCCATACGGAGCACACTGCATCTGGCCGATGTAGTGGGGCGGGCCGTGCCGCGGACGTCACGAATTCATCCTGCCACCAGGACGTTTATGGCGCTGCGGATGGCGGTCAACGACGAACCAGGAGAACTCGACGCGTTGTTGCGCACTGCTCCGGACCTGTTGGTAACGGGCGGCCGGATGGTAGTGATCAGTTTTATGTCCCTGGACGACCGGAAGGTAAAGCATCGATTCCGGGAACTTGCGAGCGAGGGACGCGCGACGATTCTTACCAAGCATCCAGTAGAACCAGGCGAAGGGGAAATTACGCAAAACCCGGCATCGCGCAGCGCCAAGCTGCGGGCGCTGGAGATGCGTTGACGGAGACGGCAAGAAAAGGGAAGTAAGGGAGACAGCATGGCAACGCTGCCAGCATTTTCGAGAAAAGCGGAAGTTCCGGCCGAGGCTGAACCGGCTCGCCGGCTGGCGACTGTGCGGCCGGAGCGCGATCCTTTCCTCCTGCGGGCGCTCCCGCATGACGAAGTATTTTTCTATTCCAAGAAAATCGACAACTCGCGCCTGGTGAGGGAGCCCGATCCGCGGGCGCGCGGCGCATGCTGGTCGGCTATCGGAGCGGCATGCGTCGCGCTGGGGCTTCTGACCAGCGTATTGGCGCCCAGCGTGGCCGGAACATTGGCCGGCTATAAGCTGGAGTCACTGCGCGCCGAGGAGCGGCGGCTTCTCAATGAGCGGCGTGTCCTCCAACTCCAGGAAGCGGAACTGCTGAGTCCCGAAAGACTGGAAAGGCTGGCCAAAGGGCAGAATCTGGTCACTCCGGCGGGGGGCCAGGTCGTCCATCTGGATGGGAAGGCCGATGGGGCGGTGGCGATGGTGAAATAGGTGATCGAGCGGCGCCTCACTATTCTGGCAGCACTCGTCCTATTCTGGGGCGCGGCGATTTTCGCGAAGATCTTTTCCCTCCAGATCCTGCATCACACGGCCTACCTCAAAATGGCTCGTGCCCGCCAGGAAATGGATCTCGAACTCCCGGCCCCGCGCGGGACTATTTTCGATCGCCATGGCCAGCCGCTGGCCATGAGCGTTCCCACTGAATCCGTTTACATCAACCCGCTCAAAGTTCCGGATCTCGATGTCGCCTCCCAGATTCTGGCATTGGCGCTTCACCTGGACCGGCCCGAGCTTTATGGAAAGATGAAGTGGGCCTACGACAATCATCGCGGGTTTCTCTGGGTCAAGCGCAAGATCAGCTTTGAAGAAGGACAGAGCCTGCGCAATCTGCGCCTCGAGTGGATCGACATTCAAAGCGAAAGCCAGCGGCATTATCCGAACGGCACCCTGGCGGCGCACGTGCTGGGTTCGGTCGATTTCGCGGAGAAGGGCAATGCGGGAATCGAGAAGGCGCTGGATGCCGACCTTCGCGGGCAGCCGGGCCACGCGCGGCTGCTGACCGACGTGAATCGTCGCGGTATCGAGTCGCAACTCGATAGCGAAGCACGCGCGGGCAGTCCAATCACCCTGACGATTGACGAACGGCTGCAGTTCGTCGCCGAGCGCGAGATCGCGGCCGCCGTCGAATCTCATCACGCCGCGAGCGGCAGCGTGGTTGCGATGGATCCGCACACCGGAGACATTCTCGCGCTGGCCAGCTACCCCACTTACGATCCGAACCTCCCGCCGCAGCCGGGAGAGGAAGTGCACCGGCAAAACCACGCGACCTCGGTCCCCTTCGAGCCCGGATCGGTCTTTAAAGTAATGACCCTCTCGGCGGCGCTCGAGACCACCAACCTGACCCCGGAGAGTCTGATCAACTGTCACGGAGGTGTACTCAAGCTCCCCGGGCGTGTGATTCATGACTCGCATACCGGGCTCGGGATCATTCCCATGGCAATGGTGCTGGCGAAATCCAGCAACATCGGGGCGATCGAGGTCGGAATGCGAGTGGGTCAGGAGAATCTGTACGATTACGTGCGGCGGTTCGGATTCGGACAGAAGACGGGAATCGAGCTGCCGGCGGAATCGAGCGGAAAGCTGCGCAGGCTCCCGCGGTGGGGCAAAACGTCACTGGCTTCGATTTCCATGGGCCAGGAGGTCAGTGTGACCACGGTGCAACTGGCGCAAGCGGGCTCGGTGATTGCGAGCGGCGGACTGCTGGTCAGGCCGCGGCTGATCCTCAAGAAAGGAAATCAGACTCGCGTGCCGCAGACGCCAGTTCGCATCGTGAAACCGGAAACTGCCATCACCATGCGGCAGATGATGGAAGGAGTGGTGCTCCCCGGCGGAACGGGCACGGCGGCCCGGCTGGAAGGGTATTCGGTTGGCGGAAAAACGGGTTCAGCCCAGATTTTTGACGTTGCTACGCGCCACTATTCACATACATACAACGGGTCTTTCATGGGATTTGCCCCTCTAACAAATCCCGCTATTGTGGTAGTAGTGACATTGAATGGTACGCATGGTACGGCGGGCTTTGGCGGCGCCGCGGCAGCTCCGGTATTTCACGCGATCGCCACCGAAGCGCTGCGTGTCATTGATGTCCCCAAGGACCTGCCCGATGCCCCGGCGCCCGTTGCGAAAGCCTCGAAGCAGGCGGACAACGACGATTTGAGCATTGCGGAAGTGGGCTCGGAACTTCCGAATATTCTTGAAGATCCGGAAGACGGTGACGACCTGGAGGTGGCCTCCGGTCCAAAGGTCCCGAACTTTCAGGGCAAGACCATGCGGGCGGTGCTGGCGGAAGCGGCTGCCAAGGGCCTGAAGGTTGTGCCTGACGGCAGCGGGGTCGCGCGCGTTCAATCGCCACCGCCGGGCTCGCCTTTGCATGAGGGCGAGCGCATTCGGGTGCAGTTTGCGCGATGAAGCTCGGCGAGATACTTTCCGGTGTGAGGCTGACGCAGCCGCTGTCGCCGGAGCTTGCCGCAATCGATATCCGCGGACTGGAGTATGATTCCCGGCGCGCTGCCGAGGGGTTCCTCTTCTTCGCTTTTCCGGGCAGCCGCGCCGACGGGCGGCAATTTGCCGAAGACGCGCGGAAGCGGGGAGCCGCCGCCGTTGCGAGCGAATCTCCCGTCCCCGAGAGTTTCAAAGGTCCCTGGATTCAGGTGAATCATGGCAGGCAGGCCCTGGCCTTGGCGGCAAGGAACTTCTATTGCCGCCCCGACGAGCGGCTCAACCTTACCGGAATCACTGGAACCAACGGGAAAACTACCACGTCCTACCTCATCGATTCGGTATTGCGAACCGCGGGCCACACCACCGCGCTCATCGGCACGATTGAGTATCACCTGGCCGGGCGAGTGCTTCCGGCGGTGAACACAACGCCGGAATCGCTGGATCTGTTGCGCCTGTTCGCCGATCTCGAGCGGCAAGGAGGAACGCACGTGACGATGGAGGTGTCTTCGCACGCACTGGCGTTGGGCCGCGTGTACGGTCTCAAGTTTCACACCGCCGTTTTTACGAATCTGACGCGCGATCACCTGGATTTCCACGGCACAATGGAAGCCTACTTCGACGCGAAAAGAGCGCTGTTTCAGGGCGCGGGTGCTCCGCCGCCGAAGGCCGTTGTCGTGAACCGCGACGATGCGACGATTCGCGCAATGGGCCTGCCGGCCAACGCGGAAGTCTACTGGTACGGTCTGGGGCAGGAGGCAGGACTGCGCGCGCGCCACATTTCTTCCGGTTTCGAAGGGCTACGGTTCGAAGTTCAATGGGGGAAGCTGCGGTTTGGGATCGACTCACCGCTGATAGGAAGGATCAACGTCTACAACATTCTGGCCGCCTGCGGCACAGCCCTCTCATATGGCCTTTCGCCCGAGACGATCGCAAAGGGAATCGCCAACTTGCGCGCCGTGCCCGGCCGGTTCGAGCGAGTCGATGAAGGCCAGCCGTTCATGCTGGTGGTGGATTATGCCCACACCGACGACGCGCTGCGTAATGTGATCTCGGTCGCTCGAGGCCTGAACCCCAAGCGAGTAATTACGCTGTTTGGCTGCGGAGGAGACCGTGACCGGACCAAGCGCCCCTTGATGGGCCAGGCGGCGGCGGAAGCCAGCGATTTCGTCGTCCTCACCAGCGACAACCCCCGGTCGGAGGACCCGCTTGCCATCATGAACGATGCGTTGGTGGGACTGCGCCGCGTGGATGTGCCGCATATTACCGAGCCCGACCGCGCTGCGGCGATCGCGCGCGCCATCCAAGAAGCGCGCGAAGGCGATATCGTGATTCTGGCAGGGAAAGGACACGAGACATACCAGGTTTTGAAGGATCAAACGATTCCGTTTGACGACCGCGAGGTGGCGAGAGAAGTGCTGAAAGGCTACGGGTATCACAAGACGGCCTGAACCATGACTCTGGATCTACAAGAAGCGGCAGCGGTCATGCAGGCGTCCGGCGATCCGCCACCCATCAAAGTTTCCGGCTGGAGTGTGGACACACGGACACAAATTCCCGGAGACGTGTTCTTCGCGCTACGAGGGCCGAACCACGATGGCCACCAGTACGCAAACACCGCGTTGGAGAAGGGTGCGGCTGCGGTGGTGGTGGAACGTCGCTCCGGAACGGCGGCGGAGCTGGCCGTGCGAGATACACTGCTGGCCCTGCAACAGCTTGCCTCCTGGGCACGTTTGCAGTGGGGCGGAAAAGTGATTGGCGTCACGGGAAGCGCCGGCAAAACCACGACGAAGGACGCAATTGCCCACCTCTTGCAAAGCGAGCCAGGCCAGCGTGTGGGCAAAACGATAGGCAACTTCAACAACCATGTCGGGTTGCCGCTCTCGATTCTGCGGCTGCCCGATGACGCGAACGTGGCGGTACTCGAAATGGGAATGAATCACGCCGGTGAGATCCGTGCCCTGGCGGCGATAGCCCGGCCGGAAATCGGCTTGATCACGAACGTGGGTTACGCCCACGTAGAGTACTTCGATTCGATCGAAGGAGTCGCCGCCGCCAAGCGGGAACTGATCGAGGCCCTGCCGCCCGATGGAGTGGCAATACTCAATGCGGACGATCCACACGTCATTCGATTTGCGGACTCTCATCCCGGACGCGTGGTGACCTTTGGCTTCTCCGAATCCGCCGACGTGCGCGCCTGCTCCGCGGAATCGGGCGATCAAGGAACGCGCTTTCGGGCAGCGGGTGTAGATTTCGAAACCGGCCTGGTGGGCCGCCATGCCGTCATGAACCTGCTGGCCGCGATTGCCGTCGCTCGCGTTTTGGGGATCCCGGCGGAAAGGCTGCACGGCGCCGTCCACAGTTTCACTGTGGGGAAGATGCGTGGTGAGCGGCTGGAACACAACGGGATGGTGATCTGGAACGACTGCTACAACTCGAATCCCGAAGCCGCACGCTACATGCTGGATGTTCTGCTCCAAACGCCCGCCCGCCGGCGTATTGCTGTCATGGGAGAGATGTTGGAGTTGGGCGGCGCCTCCGAAGACTTGCACCGGCAGGCCGGCCGCTACGCGGCCGAAAAGCATATCGATTTTTTGATCGGCGTGCGTGGCAACGCACACGCCATGATCGACGCGGCGGTCGGCGCCGGACTTCCGGAGAGCGCCGCGCATTTTTTTGAAGACGCCCGCGAGGCGGGGGAATACGTGCGCCGCATCGCCCGCCCGGGCGATGCGTTGCTGTTCAAGGGCTCGCGGGGCGTGGCTGTGGAGCGGGCGCTGGAGACGGTTTTGGGGTAAACGAGTGCTCTACTTCCTGCTATACGAACAGCTCCAGAGGTACGTCAGCCCGTTTCGGGTCTTTCGCTACACCACTTTTCGCACGGCATTCGCCAGCCTGACGGCTCTGTTTCTATGTGTTGCTCTCGGTCCCTGGCTGATCGAGCGCCTGCGCCAATTTCAAATCGGCCAGTATATCCGCGAGGAAGGCCCCAAATCGCACCAGAAGAAGGCTGGGACGCCAACCATGGGGGGTGTCCTGATCATCATCTCGATTGTGGTTCCGACCCTATTGTGGGCGGATCTGACCTATGGTTACGTCTGGATCGCGGTGGCGGCGCTGATCGGATTCGGATGGATCGGCTTCCTTGACGATTACGCCAAAGTAACCAACCAGCGCAACTTGGGTCTGACAGGCAAGCGCAAGCTGATCTATCAGTTCCTGGCGGCTTTCGCGATCGCGGCCCTGCTGCTTGTGATGCGGGCGCACGGAAGTTTTTCGACTGCCATCAACATTCCGTTCGCCAAGCAATTCCAGCCCTCGCTGTTGATCGAATCGCTGCTGCACAACCCGTGGACGTACATCTTGGGAGTTGTGCCGTTCTGCATCTTTATCGGGCTGGTAGTGGTCTTCGTCTCGAACGCGGTGAACCTGACGGATGGTCTGGATGGCCTGGCGATCGGACTGATGGTCATATCCGCCGGAGCAATGACGATATTGACCTATGCAGGCGGCCACGCCGAGCTGGCGCAATACTTGCAGCTCGCGCGCAACCCGCGCACTTCGGAGTTGACCATCTTCTGCGGGTCCATGACCGGCGCCAGCCTGGGCTTCCTTTGGTACAACGCCCACCCGGCGGAGATCTTCATGGGCGACGTAGGTTCGCTGGGGCTCGGCGGCGCTTTGGCGGTGGTCGCCGTGATGATCAAGCAGGAGGTCCTGCTGCTGTTTGTAGGCGGCATCTTCATCCTGGAAGCGGTCTCGGTGGTACTGCAGGTAGGCAGCTTTAAGCTCCGCGGAAAACGCATCTTCAAAATGGCGCCGCTGCACCATCACTTTGAGCAGATCGGGTGGACCGAGTCGAAGATCATCGCACGCTTTTGGATCGCCGGCCTGGTGCTGGCGTTGTTTGCGCTCACCACGTTGAAACTTCGCTGACATGGATCTGAATGGCAAGCAGGCGCTGGTGGTGGGGTTGAAGAAGTCGGGCCTGGCTTCGATTGAGTTGCTGGTGCGTGCCGGCGCCCGTGTGCGCACTACGGACCTCAAACCTCTGGAGCAACTGCCGGATGCGGCGGCGCTGCTGGAAAGACTGGATATTCCGTTTCGACAACAGGCTCCTGAGGTGTTCGAGGGTTCCGGCTTGATCGTCCTCTCGCCCGACGTGCCCGCAGACCTGGCGCCATTAGAGGCGGCGCGGCGCAGGGGTGCCCATGTAATCGGCGAAGTGGAATTGGCCGCTCCTTTCCTGAAAGGAAAAACGATCGGCATCACCGGGTCCAATGGAAAAACCACCACCACCAGTCTTACGGGACACATCCTGAAGGAGGCGGGCTTCGAGGTGCAGGTGGGCGGCAATATCGGGACGCCGGTCACGGCCATGGTGGAGAGTTCCCGTGAGGATGGATGGAACGTGCTCGAGCTATCGAGCTTTCAATTGGAAACGATCGTTGAGTTCCGGGCGCATATCGGGTTGGCGCTCAATGTCACGCAGAACCACCTCGATCGCCACCACACGTTCGAGAACTACGCGGCCGCCAAGGGCCGGCTGTTCGAAACCATGCGAGCCGGAGATTTCGCGGTATTGAACGCGGACGATCCGATCTGTGTAGACTATGCGGATCGCACTGCGGCGGCGCCCCAGTGGTTCAGCAGCAAACGCAATGTCACGCCAGGCGCCTGCCTGTGCAACGGCAAGCTGGTTCTCGACGGCAAGCTTCTGATGGAAGCTGACGAGATTCCCATCCGCGGGAGGCATAACGTAGAAAACGTATTGGCGGCGGCTATAGCAGCCGCGCGCGCGGGCGTGGAGCACGGCGCGATTCGCCGGGCCGTGCGGACATTCCGCGCCGTCGAACACCGGCTGGAATTTGTACGAACGCTAGGCGGGGTTGATTTCTACAACGATTCGAAAGCTACGAGCGTGGATGCCACGCTGAAGGCAGTAGAGGCGTTTTCCGGCAATATCTGGGTGATATTGGGCGGCAAAGATAAGGGACTGGACTATTCGCAGTTGCGTGCGCCGCTGGCTGCCAAAGCGCGTGCCGTGCTTCTGATCGGGGCGGCATCCTCCAAAATCGCCGAACAACTGAACGGTGCGGTGCGGATGATCGACGCCCAAACGATGGATCGGGCCGTGGCCTTGGCCTATGCGGAAGCCCGGCCGGGAGACACCGTGCTGCTCGCTCCGGCGTGCGCGAGCTTCGACCAGTTCCGCAGTTTCGAGCACCGCGGCGAAGTCTTCAAAGAGTTAGTGAAACACCTGGACCCGAAGATCTGATATGGCGCAAAAGCTGAAGACCGACTGGATTCTGTTCGCGACCGTGCTGGTAATGATTTCGTTCGGGGTGCTCATTCTCTATAGCGCCTCCTCCATCATGGCGCAACTGCGTTACGGCTCGAGCTGGCATTTTGTTTTACGCCAGGTAGCGTGGGCCGCGGTGGCGGTGCTGGTGATGATGACGCTCAAAAGAACCCACTACCGCACCTATCAGAGCCCGGCGGTAGCATTTGGCGCAATCGGCCTGGCTCTGCTGCTGCTAGTGGGCGTCTATCTGCTGGATAGTCAGCACCATCGTTGGCTGCGCATGGGGCCCATCGGGCTTCAGCCTTCCGAGCTGGCCAAACCCGCGCTCGTGATTTTCTTGGCATTTTTCGTTACGTGGCGGGCGCGTGCCATCAATAATCCGCGGTACACGCTCGTCCCTGCCGCGCTGGCGGTCGGACTCGTGATCCTGGCCGTGGTGGTCGCGGATCTTGGAACGGCCGTGGTCCTGGGGGGCACAGCCGCGATCGTCTTCTTTGTCGCCGGTTTGGAGCTGCGTTACTGCGCGATCGCGGGCGCGGTGGCCGCCATCGGCGTCTGCCTGTTCATCGTAGCCGAGCCTTACCGTTTGGCGCGCGTGGTGAAATTCTTCGATCCGGAGTTCAGGGTCGTCGCCAAGTTCGATCCACAGGGGAGAGTAAAAACCCGCCTGGAAAAATCTCTGACGACGCGCGATACGAACTACCAGTTGCAGCAATCCAAAATCGCAGTGGGCGCGGGCGGAGCCGTCGGCATGGGCCTGATGAACGGCCGGCAGAAGCTGCTGTACCTGCCGGAGGCGCACACCGATTTCATTTACGCGGTGGCCGCCGAGGAGCTGGGGCTGATCGGGTCGGCCGGCCTGCTCATTGGGTTCTTCACCATTTTCTGGCGCGGCTGGCGGACCGCAATTCGCATGAACGACGACTTCGGGCGCTACCTCGCGCTGGGCGTGACGGCCGTTGTCGTCGTGCAGGGGCTGATCAATATGAGCGTAGTGCTAGGGATGATGCCCACCAAGGGCATTCCATTGCCCATGATCAGCTCGGGCGGAAGTTCGTTGTTGAGCACGCTGGCTTCCTTGGGAATTCTGATGAACGTGTCGGAGCATGCGGGTTGAAAAGGGCAATGTCACTTAGTGTCTCGACCGCTTCGCGGCCTTTTCCGAGCCGCGACTGTCAGGGAGCGGTCTGGCTGGTCGATTTGTGTGGGTTGGGTTGATAAGGTGGGCCTCCGTGCTCCCGGATCGTTCCTGATGGCAGGCGGAGGAACGGGCGGACATGTGATACCTGCGCTTGCGGTCGCGCGCGAATTGCGGCGGCGCGGCCATGACGTTGTATTTGTCGGGACGGAACGCGGGCTCGAAGCCAAACTGGTGCCTGCGGCGGGCTTTCGATTGGAGAAGATCGAAATCGGCGGGTTGAACCGGGTCGGCTTGCGTCAAAAGCTGGCCACGCTCGCCCGCCTGCCATTCGTCACGCTGGGATGCCTGCGGCTTTCGGCATCCGCGGTTTTCAGCATGGGAGGCTATGTAGCTGGTCCTCCGGTGATGGCGGCGTTGCTGCGGCGCCGGCCGGTGGTGGTCATGGAGCCGAATGCGGTTCCGGGATTCACCAACCGGGTGATCGGGCGATTCGTCGCCGGAGCGCTGGTCTCGTTCCCCGAAACGGCCCGCTATTTTTCCTGGGCGGAGGTGACGGGGCTGCCCATTCGTGAAGAGTTCTTCCGGGTGCCACCGAAGCCGCCGGGAGAGGTGCTGAACCTGTTGATTACCGGCGGCAGCCAGGGGTCGCGCACTCTCAACCGAGCCGCGCGGGAAAGCTGGCCCCTGTTTCGCAAGGCGGCGTTTCCGGTGCGGATCGTCCACCAAACGGGCTCGGCCGGATTCGAAGAATTGCGCGATGCTTTCGCGCAATGCGGATTGGAAGGTGAGGTGGTTCCATTTATCGCGGACATGCCGGCGGCATTTGCGGAGGCGGACCTGGTGGTCTCCCGCTCCGGAGCGGGAGCTGTCGCCGAATTGGCCGCCGCGGGGAAGCCCTCGATCCTGGTGCCGTTCCCTTTTGCCGCCGACGATCACCAGACGCGCAATGCGGAAGCGATGGAACGGGGCGGCGCGTCGCGCGTCGTCCCCGATGCCGCCTGGAACGGGGAACAGCTGGTTTCGCTGGCTGGAGAACTGCGCCCGAGGCTGGAAGAGATGGGCGCGGCTGCGCGCAAGTTTGCGCGTCCCGGCGCGGCGGAGCGGGCGGCGGACATTCTGGAACAGGTGGCGCGCGATTTTAATTGACACGGACGGCGATAGCCGAAACAATATGTTAAGCAAATGTTTTTCCGGCCCCAGCACCTCCATTTCACGGGAATCGGCGGTATCGGAATGAGCGCCATCGCCGAAGTGCTGCTCAATCTCGGGTACGAGGTGAGCGGGTCGGACCTGCGACTGTCGCGCATCACGGAGCGGCTGGCAGGCATGGGGGCCCGGATCTACGAGGGACACGCGGCCTCGCATGTCACCGGGGCTCGCGCTCTTGTGGTGAGTTCGGCGGTGGACGAGCAGAACCCCGAGGTGCAGGAGGCCCGCCGCCTGCAAATTCCCGTGATCCCCAGGGGCGAACTGCTGGCGGAGTTGATGCGCCTCAAATACGGGATCGCCGTTGCCGGCAGCCATGGAAAGACCACGACCACATCGATGACGGCGACCATCCTGAACCACGCGGGGCTGGACCCCACGGTCATGGTGGGAGGGCGAGTGGCCACCATGGGCGGATCGAACGCCCGAGTCGGTAAGAGCGAATTCCTGGTGGTCGAGTCGGACGAGAGCGACGGATCGTTTCTCAAGCTGGCGCCCATCATCGCGGTGGTCACCAACATCGACCGGGAGCATCTGGACCACTACGCGTCATTGGACGCCATCCGCGGAGCGTTTGTCGAGTTCGTGAACAAGGTTCCCTTCTATGGCGCGGCGATCGTCTGCCTGGACGATCCGCACGTGCAAAGCATCCTTCCAGAAATCAAGCGCCGCACCATCACCTACGGCACCAGCGCGCAGGCCGACATGGAAGCGAGCGATATTGCCTGCGGGCCGTTTGCCAGCGATTTCCGGCTTCGGTACCGTGCTGCCGGTCTCGGAGTCTTTCACTTAAATGTTCCGGGACGCCACAACGTACTCAACGGTATGGCGGCGGTAGCGGTCGCATTGGAACTGGATGTCAGGCCAGAGGTGATCCGCGAGGCGCTGGCGAGCTTCAGCGGCGTGGAGCGGCGCTTCCAAATGCGCGGCAAAGAGCGCGGAGTAACGGTGGTCGATGATTACGGCCATCACCCGACCGAGATCCAGGCGACTCTGGATGGCGCGCGGCTTTGCGGCTTCCGGCGGATTCACGTGCTGTTCCAGCCTCACCGCTATACGCGCACATTTCATTTGATGGACGAATTCGCCCGGTCTTTTCATGCGGCCGACACGCTATTTGTCGCGGACATCTATGCCGCCTCCGAAAAACCGATTGCGGGTGTGGATTCCGAAGCGCTGGTGGAGAGAGTCCGGCAGTTCGGCCATCGCCGCGCCGAGTACGTAGGCACGCTTGACAAGGGAGTAGAGGCATTACTGCAAGTGGCGCAGGAAGGCGACCTGGTGCTGACGCTCGGCGCCGGCAACGTCTGGCAGGCGGGAGAGAAAGTTCTGGATGGTTTGAGAGGCCAGGGCTGATATGGCGCGGGAAGCTAAAACAAAGCGGTTCAACTGGCGTCTTGCGGCGGCTCTCGCCGTGCTCGCGGTGATGTGTGTATCCACCGCGATGGCAGCTCTCAAAGTACGTCAGTTCGTGGTTACCGACCCGCAGTTCAACCTGTCCCGCGACCGCAATGACGCCCTCACGCTGGAAGGTGCGCGATACGCCTCGCGGGGTAAAATCATGCGCATCTTCGCGCCGGATTTCGAACGGAGCGTGTTCCTGGTTCCGTTAAGCGAACGCCGCCGGCAATTGATGGCGATCGACTGGGTGGAAGACGCCGCCGTATCGCGGCTCTGGCCTGACCGGCTGCTTGTGCGCATAAGGGAGCGGAAGCCGATCGCTTTCGTGAGCCTCCGCTGGGGCGTTCTCCTGATTGACCGCGCGGGCTTTCTACTCGATCCTCCGGCCCAGGCCCAATTTGCGTTTCCGGTGCTCAGCGGAATCCGCGAGACTGACACGCCGGCGCAGCGCCGCGATCGCGTGCGCACGTTCCTGCGGGTGCAGGACGACATGGGCTATCTGGCGAAAGACATTTCCGAAGTGGACGCCGGCGATCCCGAGAATGTCCGGATTGTGGCTCAGGTTGGGAATCGGGCCTTGGACCTCCTCTTGGGAGACTCCGATTTCGCCAAGCGCTACCAGAACTTTCTCAACCACTATCCGGAGATTCAGAAGCGCTCGCCGGGCGTAAAGGCATTCGATTTGCGGCTGGAAGACCGCATTACGGCAAAGGAATAAGGGCCCCATGGCAGGTAAGCCGACTTACGCAGCAGGACTGGACGCGGGAAGCCGCACCACTCGTTTGGTGATCTGCATTCTCGAAGAAGGGCGCCTCCGGCTGCTGGGATCGAGCGCCGCACCTTCCCACGGCTGGCTCAAAGGGCGGATCGCCGACCAGAAGGCGGTAGCGGACTCGATACTGGCGGCCCTGCGCGAAGCCGAGGCCATGGCCGGTATCTCAGTCGAATCGGTAACTGTGGGAATGGGCGGCCAAACGCTCCGCGGCGCGAACGGCAGGGGTGTGGTGGATTTGGGGCACGAACGCGAAGTGGACCAGCGCGACGTCAATCGCGTGGTGCACCGCGCCTCGCGCGTGCAGTTGCACGAAGACCGCATGCTGCTGCAACTGTTCCCCAAGGATTTCGTAATCGACGATCAGCCTGGGCATAGCGATCCGCGCCACATGCTGGCCACACGCCTGGAGCTGCAAGTCCACCTGGTAACTTCCTCAGTGCAGGAACACAATTCGCTGATCGGAGCGGTGAATCAGGCGCACCTGGCGGTGGAGGAGACCGTCTTCGAAGGCTTGGCCGGCTGTTACTCAGCCGTGCTTCCCGAAGACCGGCGCGAAGGCGTTGCCGTTGTCGACATTGGGGCCGAGTCGACCGAACTGGCCGTCTATTACGGCGACGCTATGCAACTGGCTTCCACAATTCGCGTATGTGGCGATCATTTCACCCGCGATCTGGCGCAGGGCCTGTGCCTGAGTTTCGAAGATGCCGAGCGCGTCAAGATCGAGTATGGTTCGGCGTTGGCCGACGGCTGCGCGGACAACGTCCTGGTGGAAGTGCCCACTCCCGAGAACCGCGAGTATCGTCACGTGCAACGCAGATTTCTAAACCAGATTCTGGAGGCCCGGTCGAAGGAACTGTTTCAGCACGTGCGCGCGGAGTTGGCGCGCGTAGGCATGGACCGGGCGCTGCTCGGCGGCATTTTCCTGACGGGAGCTGGCGCTAAACTGCCCGAACTGTGCGATGTTGCCGAGCGCCTGCTGCAATGTCAGGCGTGTTACGGGCTTACGGTGGGAATTCAGGATTGGCCGGACGAGATGCGGGATCCGGAGTGGACAACGGCGGCGGGTCTGGCAATGTACTCCGCCAAATTGAAAGTGAAGGCGGAACAGGAACGGGAATCCGCCGGTTGGTTGGGAAGAATTTTGCGGTAGGAAGGTGAACGATGGGGCTGATCGATTCCGATATGGACAATTTGAAATATGAGATTGAAGAAGAGGCCGCGAGCGGAGCCCGCATCAAAGTGGTCGGGGTGGGCGGCGGCGGATGCAATGCGGTAAGCCGGATGCTGCAGGAAGGGCTGGAGGGCGTGGAGTTCCACGCCTTGAATACCGATCTGCAGGCGCTTTCCGCCTGTGCGGTACCCAACAAACTGCAGCTCGGCGCCAAGATGACTCACGGGTTGGGCGCAGGATCGAACCCCGAAATCGGACGGCAGGCGGCGCTTGAGAACACCGACCGAATCGTCGAATTATTACAAGGCGCGGATATGGTCTTTGTGACGGCGGGGCTCGGCGGCGGGACTGGCACCGGCGCCGCCCCGGTGATCGCGTCACTGGCCAAGGAATTGGATGCCCTCACCGTGGCCGTGGTTACCAAGCCATTTGCCTTCGAAGGGCCGCGGCGCATGCGTCTGGCCGAAGACGGGCTCGCCAAACTGGCTTCCACCGTGGATACCGTGATCGCGATTCCCAACGACCGGCTGCTGGCGCTGGTCCCGCGCGGCACCAGCTTCTTTGAAGCTTTCAAAATGGCCGACGACCTGCTCCGGCAGGCGGTACAGGGAATCAGCGACATCATCGTGACGCCGGGAATGATCAATCGTGACTTCTCGGATATTAAGGCAACCATGGTGGGCATGGGGTACGCCATGCTCGGCACGGCCGTGGCCCGGGGCGACCATGCGGCAGTTGAGGCCGCGCGCCAGGCCATCAGTTGTCCGTTGTTGGAGGATTCGCGCATTGCCGGTTCCCGCGGCATCCTGATCAATATCACAGGCTCGAGCCGCCTGGGCCTGCACGAGGTGAACGAAGCCTGCTCGATCATCCGGGAGGCGGCCGAATGCGAAGACGTGCAGATCAATTTCGGCGTGATTCTCAATGAAGCGATGGACGACGCGGTGAAAGTTACGGTGATCGCCACCGGGTTCACCCCCGAGCGAGCCGCTCCCGTTGAGCGCCGCCCGGCCCCGGAGATCAAAGTACAGCCACGCGTGCCGGAGCCGGAGCCTGAGCCGGTTTTCGAGCCCGAGCCGGAACCCGAACCCGTGCTGATGGCCGAAGCGGAATCAGTCCTCGATCTCGACGATCTCGATACGCCCGCTTATCTGCGGCAGGGCAGGCTGTTGAATTAGACTGCCAAGTACCGGAAGCCGCTCTGAACCTGTTCGCCGGCGATCCGTGTCCAGACAACCTGGGCGCGCCCGGCGGCGAGCGCGTGTTGGAAAACGACGACCTGGCCGGCCGCCAAGCTCGGACAATCGTGCCGGGCCTGGAAGCCATGTGCGGAGGCGTCCAAGAGCGATCCGCGCACTACGGCTCCGGCCAGGCCATCGAGATGAAGGCGTACTGGCCCGGCCAGAGTGGTGCGGGGTTCGCGCCGGCGCTCCAGGCCGGATGGATTCTTAGCAGGAATAGGCCGATCCCTCCATTTCCGTCCTGTAGAGCTTCAGCTTGCGGCTGAGGGTACGGCGTGAAATCCCCAACAAGTCGGCCGCCCTCTGCACCTGCCCTCCCGTGCGATCGAGGGCGGACAGGATTGTGGCGCGCTCTACTCCTTCCAGTTGCAGCCGGTCCGCTCTTTCGAATCCGGAGGGTTTGACCGTCGCCGTGCACGCCTGCGGCAGGTCTGCCGCGCGGATCTGATAGGACGTGGCCGCTAATGCCGCATTCGCGACCGCGTTGCGCAGTTCGCGCACGTTTCCCGGCCAAGAGTAACGTTGCAAGGCGGCGCGGGCATCGGGGCTCAATACGGCGTTCGCGGAGTGCTGCCTGAGAAAATACTCCGCCAGCGGCAGGATATCCTCCACACGCTCCCGCAGGGGAGGAACACGGATGCGATACTGATTCAGCCGGTGATAGAGATCGGCGCGGAAGCGCCCCTGGGAAATACGCTGCTCGAGGTCCTGGTTGGTGGCTGCAATCACCCGAACGTCCACGGTGACTTTTCTTTGGCCGCCCAACCGGTAGTACGGCACGCCGTCCAGCACACGGAGCAGCTTCACTTGCATCCGGGACTCCAACTCCCCGATCTCATCCAGAAACAGCGACCCGCCGCGAGCCATCTCGAACAGCCCCGCCTTCGCCGCGTCGGCCCCGCTGAAGGCGCCTCTTTCGTGACCGAACAGCTCGCTTTCCATTAATTGATCGGGCAAGGCGCCGCAGTTGATGTCGATCCAGGGCTGCCCGCAGCGCAGCGAATAATGGTGAATCGCGCGCGCGATGATTTCCTTGCCCGCCCCGGTTTCTCCGGTGATCAGGACCGCCACCGGGCTGCCGGCGACACGCCGCACATTCTCGATCACCTGACGGATTGCAGGGCTCACGAGGATCGCGGGCATTCCCAGAAATGCGGGAGGCTGGTCACCATTCATGGCTGAATCTCTTATCGGCGGAGGGAGGGCCACTGTTAAGCTTTCCGGCCGCGCGCCGATAAGAGTTCCAGACACAGGCAAAGCCATGTCTTCTATCGCCAAGCTCTATATCGGATTAATTATCACAGTCGGGCTCATTTGCTTCATGGTCGCCATCAGCGGTTGGAGCTGCGCCGAACCGGCCCGCTATGTCAGCTACCTGGCGATCGCTTTATTGGCCTCTGTATTTAAGGTGCATTTGCCCGGAATAACCGGGACGATGTCGGTCAATTATGTATTCATCCTGCTGGGGATCATGGAGCTGAGCTATTCCGAGACGATCCTCTTGGGATGCGCGGCGATCGCCATGCAGACCGGTTGGCGCGCGGCCAATCGCACCCGGTTCGTCCACCTCCTTTTCAATTGGTCGAGTATGGCAAACTCAGTAACCGGCGGGTATCTGGTGTACCGCTTCGCAGGCAGGTATGGCCTCATGCTGCCGCTCGCCATTGCCGCTGCGGCCTGTGTCTTCTTTGCGATTAACACTGTCTCGGTAGCGGGCGTGGTCTCGCTCACGGAGCGGAAAGCGCTGGTAAGGACATGGAACGAATGCTACTTCTGGTCTTTTCCCTATTACCTCATCGGGGCAGCGGCAGCCGCCCTGGTGACGTTGTGCAATCGCCGTCTGGGGTGGCAGACCTCGATCCTGATCTTGCCGGTCATCTATGTTTTCTACCGTTCTTACCGGCTGTATCTGGGCAAACTGGAATCCGAGAAGCTGCATGCGGAACAGATGGCGAATCTGCACCTGCGGACGATTGAAGCCCTGGCTCTGGCGATTGAGGCAAAAGACGAAAATACCCACGGGCACATTCAACGCGTCCAGGCCTATGCCGTCGAACTGGGCAAGCTGCTGGATCTTCCCGATGCCGAGATGCAGGCTTTGCGGGCAGCATCGATTCTGCACGATATAGGCAAGTTAGCGGTGCCCGAGCATATCATTTCCAAGCCCGGGAAATTGACTCCGGAAGAATTCGACAAAATGAAGATCCATCCCGTTGTGGGTGCGGAGATCCTGTCCCGTGTCGAATTCCCCTATCCGGTCGTGCCGATTGTGCGCGCCCATCATGAAAAATGGGACGGCTCAGGGTATCCCGATGGTCTTAGAGGGGACGCCATTCCCATGGGGGCGCGGATTCTTTCGGCGGTGGATTGCCTGGATGCTCTTGCCTCCGACCGGCAATATCGCCGCGCTCTGCCGTTGGAAGCGGCGATGGCCGCAGTCGTGGAAGAATCCGGGAAGAGCTACGATCCCCTGGTGGTTGAGACGCTCCGCCAGAATTACCGGACCTGGGAAAAACTGGCCTTGGCCGCTCCCGCGGACCACCGGCTCTCCAAGGACCTGAAGGTTGCCCACGGCCAGGCGCCCGCCGCGGGACTGGAAGGGTCTGGTTCAGGCGCGGAAACAGGGCGGCCTGAATTCCTGAGCTCGATCGCAGCGGCCCGCCAGGAAGTCCAAATGCTCTACGAGCTGACTCAGGATCTGGGGAATTCGCTGAACCTGCACGAAACTCTCTCGGTGCTGGACAGCCGCCTCAAGCGCCTGATCCCCTATGAGGCGATCGCCATTTACATGCGCAACGGGGAGCGGCTGGTGCCGGCCTATGTGAATGGCGAGAATTTCCGCCTGTTTGCCTCGCTGGAAATCCCCATGGGGCAAGGTCTTTCCGGCTGGGTCGCGGAGACCGGAAAACCGATTGTCAACGGCAACCCTTCGGTGGAACCGGGATATCTGAACGATCCGAGCAAATTCAGCACCCTGCGATCGGCTCTGGCAGTCCCCCTGGCGAACGCGATCGGGGTTGCGGGCGTACTGGCTCTATATCGCTCCGAACGCGACGCTTTCAACAAAGATCACCTGCGTGTGCTGCTGGCCATCAATCCCAAAATCGCTCTGGCAGTCGAAAACGCGGTGAAGTATGAGCAGGCGGCCATTTCCGCCACGACCGACGCGCTGACCAGCCTCCCCAACGCGCGGTCATTATTCCTGCACCTGGATTCCGAGCTGGCGCGCTCGAAGCGGCTGAATACGAACCTGGTGGTTCTGGTCTCCGATCTGGATGGTTTCAAGCAGGTAAACGATCGCTATGGTCACCTGGTCGGTAACAAACTCCTCCAACTCGTGTCTACGGGTCTGCAGCAGAGCTGCCGTGAGTACGACTACGTCGCCCGCATGGGCGGCGACGAATTCGTCATGGTGCTGGCCGGGTTGAAAGAGGAGGACCTAGCCGACAAACTGACTCGCATTGAAGAAGTCGTGCTCAACGCGGGGCTTAGCGTTTGCGGTGAGCCTCTGATCGCCATCAGCGTAGGAGCGGCATTCTACCCCCAGGACGGCGCCGATGCCGAAAGCCTGCTTGCCGAAGCGGACCGCCGCATGTACCTGACCAAGCATGGCCACAAGGCGGCCCTGCCGCAGGATTCTGCGACCAATCTGGCCGCTTTGAGTTCGATTCTCCGATGATCCTCCTAGTGCCAGGCTGCCGAAATCTACCGGCTCAGCACGAGTTTCCGAGCCACGACCGTCAGGGAGTGGTCCGTAGCGAGACCCCGCAATGGGACAGATTGTCCCAAGGGGTCACGATGTCCCGGCGCCGCGAGGCTTCCCCGCTGAAAACAGGGTATTTGGGCGTGGCGAACCATGTGCATTAAAGTATTTCGGAGACTGAAATATGAAAGTGCTACATCGGATTGCCCTTCTACTTGCTCTGGCGGCGTGGGCGTTTGCCGATAACAAGGGACAGGGCCAGACGCCAGGTCATAACGATAACTACAACAGCAAAGTAGGATGGGATCTGAAGCAGCAGCATCAGGCAGCGCCCACCGGCATGGTCAGTGCGGTGATCCAATTCAACGCTGCCCCTAACAATTCGGTTCTGAATTCCACCCTGAAGCTGCTCGGCGCGCAGGGCGGAGCGCAGAAGAAGGCCTTTCAGAAATTCCAAGGCGGCGTGTTTACGGTGCCCGCGAGTGTGCTGGATGCTCTTGCCGACTCACCACTGGTCAAGTACATTTCGATCGATCGTGTGATCAAGTCGCATCTCGATCTTACGACCGCCACGGTGGGCGCAGATATCGCGCGGCAGTATGGGTGGACGGGCAAGGGCATCGGAGTGGCGGTGCTCGATAGCGGAGTCTATGCCTCGCACGGAGATTTGAAATCCGCCACGTCGAGTAGCCGCGTGGTTTACAGCGAGAGCTTCATTGGAACGAGCAACTCGGGAGACGGATACGGCCATGGCACCCATGTGGCTGGCATCATCGGGGGAAACGGGACCAGCTCAAAAGGCGGGACCCGAACGTTCTACGGGGTGGCGCCGGATGTGAATATCGTCGACCTGCAGGTGCTCGACCAGAACGGCATGGGGAGCGACAGTTCGGTCATTGCCGGCATCGAGCGCGCGGTCGCTTTGAAGGATACCTACAACATCAAGGTGATGAATCTATCGCTGGGCCGGCCGGTCTACGAGAGTTTCGCCACCGATCCGCTGTGCCAGGCGGTGGAAATGGCTTGGAAGGCGGGAATCGTCGTCGTCGTATCGGCAGGTAACCACGGCCGGGATAATCAGGCCGGCAACTACGGATACGGCACGATTACTTCACCCGCAAATGATCCGTACGTGATCACCGTAGGGGCCATGAAAACGGAGGGAACTGCGAGCCGCGCCGACGACTTGATTGCCAGCTACAGTTCCAAGGGACCGACGCTGTTCGATCATTTCGTCAAGCCGGATCTGCTGGCGCCCGGAAATGGCGTCTCTTCTTTGCGCGTGCCGGGCAGCGCATTGGATAACATGTATCCCGCCAACCAGGTGAATCCCGCTTCTTATGGGAAGATCGGTTCCGCCGCCTATTTCACGATGAGTGGAACCAGCATGGCGGCGCCGGTGGTAAGCGGGGCTGCCGCTCTGCTGCTGCAAAAGGACCCAAATCTGACACCGGACCAGGTGAAAGCGCGCCTCATGAAGACTGCAGCCAAGATCTTCCCGGTCCTCAGTACGACTACGGACCTGATCAGCGGATTAGTGTTCACCAGCCACTACGACATCTTCACAGTCGGTGCCGGGTACCTGGACATCTATGCGGCCCTGAACAACTACGAACGGCCCGCGGGTCGAGCCGTATCCTTGTCGGCGGTTTACAACGCGGCATCGGGGAAATTCACTATCTCTCCTCTGTCGGTAGCGGCGGGCGAGTCAGTGGCGTGGGGCGAATCGGTGGCGTGGGGCGAATCGGTGGTCTGGCCGTCCAGCGTGTTTGTGGCGGGCACATCGGTGGCCTGGGGCGAATCGGTGGCCTGGGGCGAGTCAGTGGCTTGGGGCGAATCGGTGGCCTGGGGTGAGTCGGTGGCCTGGGGCGAGAGCGTGGGCAGGGGTGAGAAGTAAAGGCGGACATTCACTGAGGAGGATAATCATGAGACTCTATACGAATTCTCTCTCCATCGAATTTGCCGCCGCCCTGTTGGCGCGACCCATGAAAGACTCGGACGACCTGTTTCAAGCGAAAGGCCTGTTCGTGCGGCAGCCTGCTATGGTTTCGCCCGGCAAATCGGAATCCTTGCGCCTGGTGCGCGCTTCGGCGGCTTGGGGAATGACGCAAGAATGGGATGCGGATCACCTTCCTGTGTGGGCCACCCCAGCGTATTCCGCGGACTGGCAGGCCAGCGCGGCCTGGGGCACCAAAGCCGCGCGCGATACGGCTGACCTGGGGTACTAAATCATGAACGCGCACAGCCGGCTGTGTCCTCGTTGGCTGGCTAGTGTGGGAAAACGCCTCGCCTGGTTTGCCGCCGTTCTGTTGGCCGGCGGCATACTCGGCGGGGCGTTGGTGCGGATGGCGCCGGGATTTGGAATCGACGAGCGCGTGCTCGATGCCCGCCTGACAAATAACAGCGTCGCAGAGTTGAGTAAGGTGCCCGCAGAGGGATCCAATCTCGCTATTTATTATTGGCACTATCTGGGTGGTCTCTTGCGTGGCGACCTGGGCAATTCGATTTCTCTGGGACGGCCGGTACGTGCGTTACTCGCCGAGCGTCTGGGAGTCAGCTTGCGCTCTCTTGCCGCAGGCCTCGCGATGGCGTGGGTTCTTGCGTTCAGCGTCGCACTTCTGCTCGAAATTCACCGGCGCGCGCTGTGGGATCGTGCCCTGTCTTTGGCAGCGGGCGTTTTGTTGTGCATCCCGGCCGCGTTGCTGGCGCTGGGGTGTTTGCAGCTGGGCGGCAGCCCGGCGCTGGCGCTTGCGGCGATCCTGTTCCCGCGCTTCTTCAAGTATGTCCATAGTCTGGCGCGGAACGCGGCAAGCGCACCTCACGTGTTCGCCGCGTATGCGTTTGGCGAGCGCGGCGTGCGCATCGCCGGCCTGCACGTAGTGGCGCCTGCTCTTCCCGAGCTTTTGGCGCTGGCCGGTGTGTCGGTGAGCCTGGCGGTGGGTGCGACTATTCCTGTCGAAGCCCTATGCGATTCGCCGGGCGTGGGTCAACTGGTCTGGCAGGCGGCCCTGGCGCGCGATCTGCCGGTGATTGTCAATGTAACGCTGTTGGTCACGGCTGTCACGGCCGCGGCCAATCTCGCCGCTGATGTAGGACGGACACTGCGCGAGGTGGGGTCCTGATGCGCAAGGCGGCCGTGATTCTTCTGGCAGCGGTGTTTGCCCTGTCCCTGCTGGCGGATTTTGTGGCTCCGTACTCCTATGCCACTCAGTTTCGCGACGCGCCGAATGGCGCTGCCAGCCGCAGTCATCCCTTGGGGACCGATGCGCTCGGCCGTGACCGTTTCTCGCGGCTCCTGTATGGCGCCCGCGTCTCTTTACTGCTTGCGCCGTCGGCGGCGCTGGTCTCGGTTGTCCTGGCCTTGGTAATTGCGCTATTGGCCGCTTCCAGCGGCTGGTGTGAACGTTTGCTGCTGGCTGCTGCCGACCTGTTCCTTTCCCTTCCCTGGATCTTCCTCTTGCTCGCGGCGCGCGCGCTGCTACCGCTGAACGCCCCTTCTCTGGCCGCCGCGCTGGTGTCCTTCGGCCTGCTGGGCGCGCTCGGGTGGGCCGGGCCTTCCCGAGTCATGCTGGCGGCCCTGAAACAGCACCTGGGCTCGGATTTTGTGCTGCTGGCGCGCGCTTCCGGCTGCCGCGGCACGCGGCTGGCGCTGGTCCATTTGGCGCCGAACCTGATTCCTCTTGTCTCGGCTCAGTTTCTGATCGCCATTCCGGCCTACCTGCTGGCGGAAGCGAATCTGGGTCTCCTCGGATTGGGGGTTCCCGAGCCGCTGCCTTCCTGGGGCAGCCTGTTGCGCGAGTTGGAGAGCGTACCGGCGATGATTACCCATCCCTGGGTGCTCGCTCCAGCGGTGATTCTTATTCTGGTTGTGGCCTGTTTGTATTGGGCAGTTTCCGCCGATAAGCACAATGTATGAGAAGCGCCGCGCTGTTCTTTCTAGTGGCGCTGAACGCCGCGGGATCCGGGCCACAATGGGGCGGAGAGCTGCGATTCTGCATCCGCAGCCAGCCGCGAAGCCTTCATCCGGCCCTGGCGGACAGCGAATCCGCCGAGACTTTCCGGTATTTGACCGGCGGTGTCCTGATTCGCGTCAACCGCGTCACTCAGGAGATCGAGCCGGAACTGGCTGCCTCCTGGAACGTTTCGAAGGATGGGCGATCCATTGTTTTCCACCTGCGAACGGGCGTGTGTTTCTCGGATGGCACTCCTTTCTCCGCCGACGATGTGGCGTACACGATGCAGGTTCTTATGGATCCGAACCTGCATTCCCCGGCAGGCGATTCCTTCCGATCCGGCTCAGCGCCAATTCAAACCATCGTCCGGGACAAATCTACCGTCGAGATCCGCTTCCCCGAGCCGATTGCGGGCGCGCTGCGGCTCTTTGACCAGGTGGCTATCCTTTCGCGCAATTCGCCATTGCACGAGGCTGCGGTTCTCGGTCCCTTTCGCCTGGCGGAACTGAAGGCCGGATCTTACTTGCAACTTACGCGCAACCCGAACTATTGGAAGACGGATGGCGTCCGGCGATTGCCGTACCTCGACGCGGTGCGTTTGAAGATCCAACAAAACCGGGAACTCGAGCTGCTGCGCTTCGAGCGCGGTGAACTGGATTTGCTCAGCGGCATGGATGCCGAACAGTTCGCGCGTATCGTCAGCCGGGGGAAGGCATGGTTCCGGGATGCCGGACCGGCGCTGGAAGGCGAAATATTGTGGTTCAATCTAAACCCCTCGGCGCCGCTTCCCGACTATGAAAAACGGTGGTTCGCCTCGCGCAATTTCCGGCGCGCCATCTCGCACGCGATCCGCCGTGAGGATCTCTGCCGCGTCATTTACGAGGGTCACGCGCAGGCCGGTGTGGGCCCGTTCTCGGCTGCGAACCGCTTCTGGTTCAATCAGAAACTGAAGCCGCACGCCTTCGATCTGCGTCGCGCGCAGGAATTGCTCGCCGCGGATGGCTTCCGCAAAGAGGGCGGCACGCTTCGCGACAGCGCGGGCCATATCGTTGAGTTTTCGGTGATTACCAATTCCGGAAATCGGGCGCGCGAGCGTGCGGCCGCGATGATCCAGCAGGATCTGGCCGCCTTGGGCATCCGGCTGAATGTCGTGACACTCGACTTCCCGGCGCTGGTCCAGCGCATCACCGGCACGTTCCGTTACGAAACCTGTTTGCTCGGCCTGGTGAACGTCGATCTCGACCCCAACGGACAGATGAATGTGTGGCTCAGTTCAGGAGCGCATCATCCCTGGAATCCCAATCAGACAAGTCCGGCTACCACGTGGGAGGCAGAGATCGACCGCCTCATGCGGGCGCAGGCCGCGAACATGGATCCCGGCCGCCGGAAAACGCTGTTCGATCGCGTCCAGGAGATTGTCTGGGAAGAAGCTCCGGTTCTCTACCTCCTGAACATGAACGCTCTGGTGGCCGCCTCACCGGCGCTGCATAACCTCGCGCCGGCCGTGCTCCGCCCGCAGTTGGTGTGGAATGTGGACAGGTTGTATCTGGAAGGCCGCCCATGAATCTCACGGAGCGCCTGCTCTGGGCCGACATCTCGGCTGATTACCCGGAAAAGCCCGATGTGTTGAAAAGTGTACGGCTCAGCATGCGGGCTGGAGAAATCCTGGGGCTGATCGGACAGAGCGGATCGGGAAAGAGCACAGTCGCGTTAGCCATTCCGCGCCTGCTCGAACTGCGCGGAGGGACTGTTCGCGGGGCCATCCGGTTTTGCGGGCGCGATCTGATGTCGGCCTCCTCCGGGGAGCTTCGCCACTTGCGGGGGAACCAGATCGCGATGGTTCTGCAGAGCCCGATGGCCGCATTGAATCCTGCGCTCCGTCTCGATACCCAACTTCGCGAGGTGTGGAAGGCGCACCGCCGTGAACCTTGGACGGAGGGCCGGGAACTTGCCCGCGCGCTTCTCGCTCACATGGGGCTGCCGTCCGATAAGGCTTTCCTCAGATCGTTTCCGCGCCAGTTGAGTGTGGGCCAGGCGCAGCGCGTCGTGATTACCATGGCGGTGCTCCACCGGCCAAAGCTGCTCATTGCGGACGAGCCTACCAGCGCCTTGGATCCGATTACGGCGAGCGAAATCATCGAACTGTTGCGCTCGTTAAACCGCGAGTTCGGGACCGCCATCCTGTATATCTCTCACGATCTCGAAACCGTCGCCAACCTCTGTCACGCTGTGGCCGTAATCCGGGAAGGCCGCCTCGTCGAGTATGGGCCTGTGGAGCACGAATTTGGGCACACCCCCGAGCCGCTCCGGCTGGCGAATGCCCTGCTTCAGGCGTAATCTGGAGATATGGTACACGCGGACCGCGATGACAGCCATGACCTCGATATGGTTACGCTGTTGACCTTACCGACGGAAATGAACGCCGATGTCGTTCGCGGCATCCTGGAAGCCAACGGAATCCCCTCGGTGGTGGTGCGGAGCCCGTACCGTTCTATTCCGACGAACGTCCGGGTAGCGCGCCTGCATCTCCTGGAGGCCGAACGGATCTTGCGGGAAGCGGAAGCGGCGGGTCCGGAAGCGGCGGCTCAGGCTGAAGCTGCTTCGGAGGAGAACTTCTAAATTCCCGCGACGGCCGCCGCCAGTTCGGTCACGGGCAGCGAAATGATCTCGCCTTCCACGCCGCCGATCACCGCGGCGGTATGCGCGAACGCCGCCGGATCGCCGGTTACGAAGTGAACCACTCGGCCTTGGGCGAAAGAACGCGGCGGTGGTTCGAACGCCGATCGCACCGCCTCCGCCGTAACTTCGGCGCTATCCACCAGCGTCACTTCTTCCCCTACTGCGCGCTGCAACACGCGGCGCAGCAGCGGATAGTGTGTGCAACCCAGGATCAGGGTATCGATTTCCGGCCGGCCGCTGAGATACTGTGTCACCAGCAGCTCGGCTTCCACCGATTCGGCCAGTCCTTCTTCCACCACATGGACCAACATGGGACAAGCCCGTGCCCAGACCCGGATACCGCGTGATTCGAGGCGCCGCTGATAGGCACGGCTGCCGATCGCGCCCTTGGTGCCGATTACGCCCACGCTCCCGCTGCGCGTAGCCCGTGTGGCGGCTTCCACACCTGCGTCTATCACGCCCCACACCGGCACCGAAGATCGCTCCCCCAGGCTTGGCAGAGCCACGGCCGATGCGGTGTTGCAAGCGACCACCAATCCTTCCACTCCCATCCCATTAAGAAAGTCAGCGATCTCATTGGCAAATCCCACTACCATTTCGGGCGGTTTGCGGCCGTAAGGAACACGCGCCGTATCTCCCAGGTAAATGAAATCGCGGTGCGGCATGTGGCGCCGAAGCGCCTGCAAAACGGTCAGCCCGCCGACTCCCGAATCGAAAACTCCCAGGGGGCGGCGAAGTGGAGGCTCAAGGGTCATCCTTCCCTATGTTTGCACGATCGGTGCCACTCTCCGCCACGAGAACTTACTCAACGGACCCAAACCGTCCCGCATGGTAAAGCCGCTGGTCCACCCGCCCCAATTGCGGGATGAGGGCCGATGGAATCAGCGGGCGGTGCGCGATGGTGGTGAGATATTCGGGAATTGCCCAGAGATCCTCTTCGGCGGTCATCCAGCAAATAGGATCGAACCGCTGCAGATTGACCGGCCGTGAATAGTTCCGCAGGGTCTTCTCGCGCGCGGGATTGTAATAGTGCTCGAAGTAGGACATCGCCAGCTCGCGCAGCGTGCGGTAGACCGGCTCGCGGTAGCGCAGCCCCGAGTAGTTGGATTTCGCGACCGCGCCCCAGCATCCGCGCACGCGAAAAATCGCCAGCACGTGATCGTCATCGCGCACCGCCTCCAGGTCGAGCAGCAGCGGTGGAAATCCGATGATGCGTAGCGCCGCGGCCCCGAAGAGGGCTCCTTCCATGCACTGGGCGACGCGGTCGCGCAAAACACGGCGCGGCGAGCGGCAGGTCTCGCCATGTCTCTCCTTGTTGTAGCCCAGCTCGTCCAGAAACTTTTGAATCTTTTCGGGCGTCGACAGGCGGCGGAAAACGGCCTGTTCGGCGCGCGTAAAGGAGTGGTTCAGCATACTTTTCGCAGTGCGCGTCCGAATCCCGCGAGCGACCGTTCGAGACTGTCTTCCCCAATCGTGAGCGAGAGACGCATATAGCCGGAGCGGCCAAAGCCCGATCCCGGAACCGCCAGAATCCCTTCTTCCTGGAGGATGCGAATGAACGCCACGTCGTCGGCGATGGGAGTCTTGGGAAACACGTAAAAGCTTCCTTGCGGGCGAGGCGCATCGTAGCCCATCGCGGTGAGCGCGTCACACAACCGGTTCCGCTTGGCTTCGTAATGTGTCACGTCCACTGTGGCCTCCGGCACTTGCTCCACCACCAGTTGCCAAAGAGCCGGAGCGTTGATGTATCCCAGGATGCGGTTGGCAAAGGTGCAGGCGTTCCGCAGCGAAGGAGCTTCCGGAAGATGCGGCGGAATCGCCAGGTATCCGATGCGCTCACCAGAAATCGCCATGGCCTTTGACCACGACCACGCCAGTACCGCGCGCGAAAGAATCGTCAATGTCTCCGGAACTCGCAGGCCATCGTACACTAGCGGGCGATAGGGTTCATCGCTGATCGCCAGCATCGGCCCGTGAATTACGCTCTCCAGCTCCCTCAATGTCTCCGAGGTATATACGGCCCCGGTAGGGTTATTCGGCGAATTCAGAATGACCGCCTTGGTTCGCGGCGTGATCGCCCGCGCGATCGAATCCGCGTCGGGCTGGAAGCGGTCATCGGTCTCGGCGGTAACCACTCGGCCCCCGTGATTCTCCACGTAAAAACGGTACTCGGGAAAATATGGATTGAGCAGAATTACTTCGTCGCCCGGATCGAGAATCGATTTCAATAGGACGTTGATCGCGCCCGCTGCGCCGTTGGTCATCAGAATATCGTCACCGCGAAACGGGAGACCGGTGCGTCTCGCGAGGTTGGCGGCAATTGCGGATCGCGTCCCTGGGAAGCCGGCGTTCGGCATATACCCGTGGCTGCGGGGCCGGTTTTCCGCCACCACGCGCCGCAACGCATCGATCACCGCCTCGGGAGGCTCTACTTCGGGGTTTCCGAGCGAAAAATCGAATACATTTTCCGCGCCGCGCTCGTTCCGCAATTGGATCCCGATTTCAAACATACGCCGGATCCAGGAAGCCCGCTCGAGTTGCTCGCCGATCGTTCGCGCAATACTCATATGACGCAGTGTAAGTGCATATTCTCACATAGTACCTATGGGTAACGTTGCTGCTATATTCCTTGGCGAGTAGAATCAGTGTTCATGCCAGAAGGTGAAAGCAGGAAAACCATTCTCGTCGTTGACGATGAACCGGAAATCCGCAAGCTGGTGGGCGCTATGGTGTCTCAGTTCGGATATAGGGCACTTACCGCTGACAGCGGGGAACACGCGCTGACGCTTTACAAAAACCTGGAGGAGCCAGTCGAGATGCTGATCACCGATGTGGTGGCTCCCGGGATGAGCGGGCCGATGCTGGCCGACAAACTCACTGCTCTGCAGCCCGATCTGAAAGTTTTGTATATCTCCGGATACGACAATACTCAGGTGGTGCAAAAATATGTCGTAGAAAAGGGCCACTCTTTGTTGTCCAAGCCCTTTAGCGTCGAAGAGCTGCGGCAGAAGATGAGCACCCTGTTGAGCCGGCCGGCTAAAGTAAAAGCCGGTTTCTAACCGCTAAACGGACCGCAGCCGCCCGGCTGCTTCTTATTCTCCGGATTCCCGTACCGGCGGTCGTGCGCTGCCTGATACGATACGGGAGAAATGACCGATACCTCAATCAGCCATAGGCGAAAGGACGGGAAACTGGCAGCGCCCCTGGCGCGACACCCGCGAGGGCGGTGGAGAGTTGGTGTAGCTCTGGCAGTCGCGGGCTTGGCCGTGGGACTCCTCGTCTATCGCCTCACCACGGGGCGGTCCGGTGCCAAGGTAAAGACGAACGCGCGAGATGCCTTGTCGTATGTGTGGATCGCCCCCGGCGAGTTCTGGATGGGCGCCACGCCGGGCGATAGCGACGGTGACAAGAGCGAACTGCCCCGCCATCGCGTCAAACTCACCAAGGGCTTCTGGATCGGCCAGACGCTGGTGACTGCCGCGGCCTATAACCGGTTCCTTCAACAACACCCGGAGCGGACGCGTCCCCCGGCCCCGCGGTTCAACCCCGGCTGGAGCAAGGACGACCATCCTGCCGTCAACGTGAACTGGTATGATGCGTCGGCCTATTGCGAGTGGATCGGCGGCCGCCTTCCGGCCGAGGCTGAATGGGAGTTCGCTGCCCGGGCCGGCAAGGACGGGCTGAAATTCCCCTGGGGCAGCGAAATCGCACCCGCGAAGGCCAACTACCGGGAGAGTGATTGGAAAGGCACCTCGCCGGTCCGCAACTACCCGCCGAACGCGTGGGGGTTGTATGACATGGCGGGGAACGCTTGGGAGTGGGTGGCCGACTGGTATGCCGAAGGCTATTACGCCACTCTGCCTTCTGCGAATCCTGCTGAAAACCCGAGCGGCCCCGGGCAGCCGACGGGCTTACGAGCAACGCGGGGAGGCGCGTGGAGCAGAGCCGCGAGCTTTCTGCGCGCGGCGCAGCGCGGCCGGACCGGACCTGAAAGCAGGTTCGCCGATATCGGGTTTCGCTGTGTTCAGGAGTAAGCCGTGGAGATCCGTCCGGCGAGCGACCGCTCGCTTCTTGTCTCCTTCGGGAGCGAAATCTCTCTGGAAGCGCACCGCCAGGTACGGGCTTTGGTCGAGCATTTGCAGGCGGCCCCCGCTGTCCTGAATCTGCATCCCGCTTATGCCTCGGTTCTAATCGATTTCGACCCGCGCCGGCGCAGTCACCGGGATATCGAAGAACTCGTTCGCGCGAGGATGTCACTGGCGCTCGAAAAAACAGAACAGGAAGCGAGGATCTTAGAGATCCAGGTTTCGTACGGTGGGTCCGCTGGTCCCGACCTGGAAGATGTGGCCCGGCACACCGGATTGACAGCCTCCCGTGTCGTGGAGTTGCATTCCTCCGCGCTTTACCTGGTCTACTTTCTGGGTTTTTCTCCGGGATTTCCTTACCTGGGCGGTCTGCCTCCGGCGTTGGCTACTCCACGGCTGAGCGCGCCGCGAAAGCGCGTTCCGGCCGGAAGCATTGCGATCGGCGGCAGCCAGGCCGGCATTTATCCCGTGGAATCGCCGGGCGGGTGGCGCATCATCGGGAGCACCAGCCTGCGCCTTTTCGATCCCGGCGCGGACCCGCCCGCGCGGCTCGGTATTGGAGACCACGTGCGCTTTGTGCCGGTATGAGTGTACTCCGGGTCATCGAGCCGGGATTCCAGACAACCGTACAGGACTTGGGGCGTTTCGGCTACGCACATTTCGGAGTTTCCGCCTCCGGGGCTGCGGACGCGCTCGCGATGCGGGCTGGTAACCTGCTGGTCGGTAATGCGGAGAATGCACCGGCGCTGGAATTAACTCTGGCGGGCGGAGCCTTCGAGTTCGAGTCTGCCGCCGTGATCGCGGTCACGGGTTCCGACTTCGGAGCGGGCCTGCCCCTCTGGCGGGCAGTTGAGCTGCCACCTGGATCCGTCGTGCGCTTTGGACAGTCCCTCGGCGGGGCCCGCTGTTACTTGTGCATTCGCGGGGGTCTGGACGTCCCGAAGGTCATGGGAAGCTCGTCGACACACTTGTTAACCGGCGTTGGAGGGCGTGCGCTGCGGTCGGGCGATACGCTTCCTATTGCTTCCTCTGCGATACGCCGCTGGAAAGGTAATACAATCGCGCCGCCTGCCCATACCGGGCCACTGCGGGTTACGGAGGGTCCCCAGGCGAGCCAGTTCTCGGGTGAGCTTTACGCGGCAAGCTATGAAGTAACCGAGGCCTCGAACCGTATGGGACTGCGGCTGCGGGGTCCTGCCATCCCCAGCCCGTCCGGACACATGGTGACTGAGGGTGTCGCTCTCGGAGCCATACAGATACCGCCGGATGGCCAGCCGATCGTGCTCTTCGTCGAGCACCAGACGACTGGCGGCTATCCGAAGCCCGCGAATGTCATCTCGGCGGATCTGTGGCGCGTTGGTCAAATGCGGCCGCGCGATCGGGTTCAGTTCGAACGTGTCACCATGGAAGGGGCGCTCGGCCTCCTTCGCGAGCAGGAGGAATGGCTGTATTCGCTGGTATGACGATCGATCTCAACTGCGACATGGGGGAGTTGGAAGATACTGCTCATGAAGCCGCGCTGATGCAATACGTCACCTCTGCCAATATTGCCTGCGGTGGCCACGCCGGGGACGAGGCGACCATGGAGCGTACCGCGCTTCTCGCGCAGGCGCGCGGTGTGCGCATCGGGGCGCATCCCAGTTATCCCGACCGCGCGCGCTTCGGCCGTGAGGAGATGGCCATGACGCCGGCTGAGATTGAGAATACGGTCCGGGAGCAGATCGAGCGCCTGGAGCGCGTCGCTGACAAATTGGGTGTGCGCCTTACGCATGTGAAGCCTCATGGCGCCCTATACAATGTGGCCGCGCGAAATGAGGAAGTAGCGCGCGCGATTGGCGCGGCCGTGGCGGCCTGGAACCCGGCCGTGCCCATTTTCGGCCTGGCCGGTTCGCCCTGCCTCGACCTCTGGCGCAGCATGGGGCTGAACGCCGCGGCCGAGGCTTTTGCGGACCGCCGCTACGAACCCGATGGTTCCCTGCGCTCGCGCCGGTTTCCCGATGCGCTGATTACCGACCCCGGCGAAGCCGCTTCGCAAGCCCTGCGATTCGCGCGCCAGGGGGTCGCGCAAACCATCTGTGTCCACGGCGATACACCTCACGCCGTGGAGATCTTAAGAGCGTGCCACGAAGCGCTGGCTCAGTGGTGACGATGCCGTTCCTGGTGCTCGCTCTCTACCGGAATCACGCAGCAGTTTTCGGAAAGCGCGCACGAGGCGTGCTCGAATTGCACAGTCGTGTGGTGTATGTGGAATCGCTCCGCCAGCATGCTCTTCAATCCCTGTAGAATGGCGTCGCTTGCCGATGGAGGTACGTCCGCGATGAGCACGTGGCAGCTCAGGGCATGCGTGCTCGATCCCAGACTCCAGATGTGCAGGTCGTGTACATCCAATACTCCGTCAACGCCCCGCATCGAGCCGATCACGTCCTGCAGCGTCAGCCCTCGCGGCAGGCCTTCCAGCAGAATGTTCAACGATTCGTGGATGATGTCCCACGCCGTCCAGACAATCAGCACCGCGATGGCAATCGAAAGCAGCGGGTCGATCTGCACCAAACCTGTATACGCAATGGCGATGGCGCCAGCGATGATGGCGATGGAGCCCAGCGCGTCGCCCAGCATGTGTACGAATGCGCTGCGCACATTGAGGTCTCTGTGCCGGGCGGAACGAAGCGCCCACATGATCCCGCCATTGAGCACTAAACCCAGGAGCGCTACTGCGAGCATGACACGCTGATCAACGGATTGCGGTTGGCGCAGCCGCTCGACGCTTTCGTAGAAAATCCAGGCGGCGATCACCGCCAGCGTAAGGGCATTCACAAACGCGGAGAGAACCCCCGCGCGTTGGTAGCCGTACGTCTTGATCTCGTCGGCCGGTTTGGCTTCGAGATAGTTTGCGATCCAGGCCAGCAACAGAGCGAGTGCGTCCGTAAAATTATGGCCGGCATCGGAAATCAGAGCCAGCGAGTGAGCGCGAATTCCCGCGACCACTTCGATAGCCACGAACACGAGTGTGGCCCAAGCGGACCGGCGCAGAACACTCGCCGTACCTCCCCGGCGGCTGTGTGCGTGCGAATGCACTACTTCCATAGTGTAACGCCGCGGGAGATTTTACGATTTTCTTACGTAAAACAAGTAAAATGGCGGCAACCCTTCAGTATCATGCGGATTATGACGATATCGAGCCGCGGCCGTCAGAGTGTGATCCTCCGTCTCGCGGCCCTGGCCCTTTGCCAGGCGGCGCTCGCCTTCGCGCAGGCGCCTTCGTCTGCCTCGGGCTATGTGGGCAGCAATGTGTGCCGCACCTGCCACGCCGATATCTGGTTGAACTTCTACAAGAATCCGCACTACAAGAGCATCGCTTCGGGAAAAGAGGCGCCCGAGCGGACAGGTTGCGAGGGATGTCACGGACCGGGGCAAGCGCATGTACAAGCCGGTGGCGGGCGAAACACCATTCCGCGGGCCTTCTCGCTGCTTACTCCCAAGCAGGCCCTCGAAACCTGCCTGACGTGCCACTCCTCGGACTTCGGCAAGGTAAACATCCGCCGTTCCGATCACACGCTCAACGATGTAGCATGCAACTCCTGCCACTCGATCCACCGCTCGCCCGTGCCGAAGTACCTGCTCGCGAAACGCCAGAGCGAACTCTGCTACACCTGTCACGCCACCGTTCGCGCTCAATTCGACATGCCTTCGAAGCACCGCGTCAATGAAGGTTTCGTACAGTGCAGTGACTGCCACAATCCCCATGGCGCCTTTGCGCCGGTATGGCGCATGTCGCAGCGCCCCCGTATGGTGGACCAGGCGGCCGGCAATGAGGAGCCATGCCTCAAATGTCACAGTGACAAGCGCGGGCCATTTGTTTATGAACACCCCCCGGTGCGTATCGAAGGCTGCGAAACCTGCCACTTCCCGCACGGTTCCACGAACACGCGGCTGCTGCGGCGGCCCGTGGTTTTCACGTTATGCCTGCAATGTCATAACGGGGCCGGCGATTTCGGTACCCACAATGTCGGGATTCCCGTGGCTTCGTCATCGCACAACCTGCTCGATCCGCGCTATCAGAGATGCACTACCTGTCATGTGCGTATTCACGGTTCGAACAGCGACGGATTCTTCTTAAGGTAAATGGCCATGGCGATGCGATTCTTCCTGATTTTGACGGCATCGGTCCTTTACGGCCAGCAAGTCGTGGCGCCGACGCCCGAGCAGGTGGGTTCCGCCCGCGGCCAGGATGTTGGCGGCTACAACATCACAAATTCCTTCGAGACCGGTTATCGCTTCGCGTCGATCGATGGCGACCTGGGTAAATACCGCAGCGACGTGAACTATCGCAACGGTATCCGGCTTTTGGGCAGCAGCCTCTCCATCGATTCCAAAGACGGCCACGGGCGCCTCTTCGACCAGGTCCTTCTCAATACGCTTGGCCTGGGAAATGATCCGTACCAATCCGCGAATCTGCGCGTCCAGAAGAACGGCCTCTACCGCTATGACATGCTGTGGCGGCTGGATGAGTTCTATAATCCGGGCCTGACTATTTCGGCAGGCCTGCATCGTATGGATACCCGGCGCCGCTTGCAGGATCACGACCTTACTCTGCTGCCGCAGAGCCGCTTCAAAATTCATGTGGGATACAGCCGCAACGATCAGACCGGCCCAGCGCTTTCGAGCGTACAGGAGTTCGATGCGCGCGGGTTGGCTTACCCGGTGTTGATGGACGTGCGGCGGGAGTGGAACGAATACCGGCTGGGCGGAGAAGGCGAGTTTCACGGATTCAAGTTCAATGTTATGCGTCGCTGGGAATTCTATAAGGACGATCCGGGATATCCGGCTACGCTCACGCAGGCCGGCGGTAATTCGGCGCTCTTTTCCCGCTCCGAGCCCTACCACGGCAGCAGCCCCGGCTGGCTCGGCAACCTCTTTACGAGTCGCAAGCGCTGGGGCATCAATGCGCGCATCACGTACGTCAGCGGACATCGCGATTTCGCTCTCAACGAATTCGCGTCAGGCATTAACGCAGGAGTTGCTGCCAGCCGCCAGATCCTCGTTAGCGGCAATGCGCAGCGTCCGGTCACAGCGGGCGACTTCAGCATCAACCTGTACCCCACCGACCGGCTCACAATCGTCAACAACAGCTCCGTCCACAGCACGCGGATCGATGGTTTTTCCAGCTACACGGAATTCAACAACGGGCTCAATTTCGGCGCTACAGTCAACTTCCGGTATCTGGGAATCCGCACCGTCTCCAACGCCACCGATATCAATTACCGTGTCACGAATTGGATCGGCTTTTTCGCCGGCTATCACTACTCGGATCGCGCCATCAAAACCATCGACGGCTTCTCGTTCGCGGGGCCTTTCGACGATACCGTGTACACGCGCGGTAACCTCCTCCATGCCGGGACACTGGGTGTTCAGATCCGTCCCATGAAGCCGCTTACCGTGCGCCTGGGCGGTGAAGTAGGGCGAGCCAATCATCCGCTGACGCCGGCGAGCGAACGCGATTATCACACGCTCAATGGCCGGGTCGATTACCGTTTGCGGAAAGTACAACTCTCTGCGTCGTACCGCCAGGTCTACAACGTAAATTCCCCCGTGCCGTATTCCACCTTCAGCTCGCATTCCCGCGACTACAGCGCCAACGCGTCCTGGTCTCCGAAGGACCGCTTCAGCTTGGATGCGAGCTACATGAAGCTGCACCTCGATACAGTCTCGGGTCTCGCGTTCTTTGCCGGAGTGGGCCGTCCGGTGGGGCAAAGCTTTTCGCAGCTCTATCTCAGCAACATTCAGGCCGCGAACCTGAGCGCGCACCTGGGCGTAACGCGCCGCGTGGATCTGTACCTGGGGTACAGCATCACGAAAGACACGGGTGACGGCCGGTCCGGCGCTGTACCCGTGAACGTGAGTGACGCGGTTCAAGGGCTGTTTGGCTCGGTGCAGACTTTTCCTTTGACGTTTCAGTCGCCGCTGGCGCGCGTATCGCTGCGGATCACACCCAAGATCCGCTGGAACGCCGGCTGGCAATTCTATCGTTATCGTGAAGAGTTCGGCGTCTTGGGCTACTTGCAGAATTACCGCGCCAACACCGGCTATACCAGCGTGCTGTGGTCCTTTTAGAGGACTGTGAACCGCTGCCCGGTTCCGACACCTTGCTAATCTGAATATATATGCGGCCAGTCGCTGTAATCGGCGCGGGGAAGACTCCGTTCGGGGCGTTTCCCGACCTCGACCTCCGCGCGTTGGCAGTCCAGGCGGGGGAAAGGTGCCTCGCCAACGGACATGTAAGTCCCGCGCAAATCGAATCGTTCTACTTGGGCAATTTCGCCGGCCCGTCGTTCGTCGGCCAGAATCATCTGGCGCCGTATGTGTCTATGGCTCTGGGCATCAAAGGCGTTCCCGCCACGCGCATCGAGGCGGCCTGCGCCTCCAGCGGATCGGCTTTCTTCCATGCCTGGGCGGAAGTGGCGGCGGGCATCTACGACATTGTGATGGTTGTGGGTGTGGAGAAGATGACTTCGCAGCCCACCGGGCGCGTCACGGAGATCCTGGCATCGGCGGGCGATCTCACCGGCGAAATTCGTGCCGGCTCCACGTTTCCTTCATTGTTTGGCATGATCGCCCGGCGGCACATGTACGAGTTTGGCACCAGGAAGGAACACCTCGCCGCCGTGGCCGTGAAGAACCACGCGGCTGGGGCGCTCAATCCGGACGCCCACATGCGTAAGACCATCACCATCGAGCAGGCGCTGGCGGGCAAGCCGGTTGCCGAGCCCCTCAACCTCTACGATTGTTCGCTGATCAGCGACGGCGCTGCTGCCGTGATCCTGGCGCCTCTGGAGCGCGCCGCGGAGTTTACCGAAAAGCCAGTTCGCGTGCTGGGAATCGCGCAGGCCTCGGATCATGTCGCGCTCGACCGCAAAGAAGACATCACCACGTTCCCGGCAGTTCGCATGGCGGGAGAAAAGGCATATCGCATGGCCGGCGTCTCGCCCCAGGAGGTCGAATTCGCCGAGTTGCACGATTGCTTCACCATCGCCGAGATCATCGCCACCGAGGATCTGGGGTTCGTGAAACGTGGATGCGGCGGCCCTTACGCCATGGAAGGCCACACGTCGCTTACCGGCGAGCGGCCCATCAACACCAGCGGGGGTCTCAAATCGAAGGGACACCCCGTGGGAGCGACGGGCGTCGCTCAGATTTGCGACCTTGTACAGCAGATCCGGTGCGAAGCCGGTCCGCGTCAAGTCGCGCGACACTCTCTGGGGTTGGCCGAAAACCTGGGCGGATCCGGAGCCACCTGCGTGGTCAGCATATTGGGGGCGGCATGAGGACCGGCACAGTGTACACTGAAACGGTGATTCATCTGGCCGCCGAGGCTTTCGCCAAGGATGTTCCCTTCCAGACTGCCATCGTGACCCTGGATGGAGGCGGCCGTTTGACTGGCCGCATCGTCGGGGAACGAGTTGCCATTAACGATCGCGTCGCCGAAGTGGACGAGCGCGACGGCGTTGTTTTCTTCCGAAAGTCTTAAACCATCATGAAACTTGCTGAGCGAATCGGCCGGCTCGGCGTGGAGTCGGCCTTTGACGTACTGGTGAAAGCCCGCGCTTTGGAAGCGCAGGGGCGCAGTGTGGTGCATTTGGAGATCGGTGAGCCCGATTTCCCTACGCCGGCGCACATCGTGGAAGCTGCCAAGGAGGCGCTTGACCAAGGCTGGACTCACTACGGCCCGACCCAGGGCCTGCCCGACCTGCGCGAATCGATCGCGGGGTACATTAGCCGGTCGCGCGGCATCCACGTCGGGCCGCAGCACGTCTGCGTCGTGCCCGGCGGCAAGCCCATCATTTACTTTCCGTTGATTGCCTTGCTGGAAGAAGGCGACGAGGTGATCTATCCCAATCCCGGGTTCCCGATCTACGAATCGATGATCCGGTTCCTGGGGGCGAAGCCGGTGCCGATGCCGCTGGTCGAGAGCCGCGGCTTTTCCTTCGATCTCGACCTGTTCCGCGACCGGCTCAATGACCGGACCAAGCTGGTGATTCTGAACTCGCCTCAGAACCCGACGGGTGGCGTGATTCCGCGCGACGACGTGCGCGCAATTGCGGAAATGTTGCGCGATCGCGACGTCATGGTGTTGAGTGACGAGATTTACTCGCGTATCCACTACGGTACGGAGCCGCCGGTTTCCATCACCACGTTTCCAGGCATGCTGGAGAAGACGATCCTGCTCGATGGTTTCTCGAAAACTTACGCGATGACCGGATGGCGTATGGGCTACGGGGTAATGCCCGAGTGGCTGGTGACCGCGGTAAATAAACTCATGGTGAACTCCAACTCCTGCACCGCGAGCTTTACGCAGCGCGCCGGGATCGCCGCCCTGGAAGGCCCCCAGGAGGCGGTGGACCAGATGGTGGCGGAGTTCCGCCGGCGCCGCGACGCATTCTGCAAGGGCCTCAACGAAATCCCGGGGTTTCGCTGCGCGCTTCCCGGAGGAGCCTTCTATGCGTTTCCTAACGTGACCGGCACCGGGATGCACTCGAAAGAACTGGCCGATTTTCTTCTCTATGAGGCTGGCGTTTCGTGCCTGAACGGGGGCGGCTTCGGAGAGTTCGGCGAGGGTTATATCCGCTTCAGTTACGCGAATTCCCTCGAGAACCTCATGGAAGCGGTAGAGCGTATACGGAAAGTGTCGGCGCAGTGGAGCCGCCGGCCGGCTTTGGCCGGTTCGGAGGTTTAACCCGCAATCAGTCCCGCCCGAAACGCGAAGCGCACCAGGCTGGGTGCTTTGTGCAGATTCAGTTTCCGCAAAATGTGTGTGCGGTGTGAGTCCGCCGTCTTGTAGCTGATGCCCAGGTGATCGGCGATCTGCTTGGTCGCCCACCCGTGCGCGACCAGTTCCAGCACCTGCCGTTCCCGTACGCTGAGCATCGAAAGGCGCTGGGCCGCATCTGGCGTTATCGCATCGTCATAAATCATGGTTGCTGCGCCCAGGTAACCGCGGAAAAGCCCGTCCGGATCGTACCACGGCCGGCCCACATCGTCGATGACATGATAGGTGCCCCGGCAACTGCGCACGCGATAGGTCAGGCGAATCGTCGAACGCGAGCGGATCGCCATCGCCACGGCCCGTTCGCAGCGCGCCCGATCCTCCGGATGGATCCCATCGGCCCACCCGTATCCGAGTTCCTGGGCCAGAGTCGTACCCCGGAATTCCAGCCATGCCGGGTTAACGTAAGTGCATCGCCCTTCCGTGTCGGACATCCAGATCATTCCGGGAGAAGCTTCGGCGAGCTCCAGGAAACAGCTCGTACCTGCGTCGTGTACTCTCTGAGGACCCATATGCCCCTGTATCGCTTTCCTTTATGGTAACCGGGAAACACGTCAAATGATAGGGGTAGCCCGCCGGAAGTGGGCTATCGTGGAGTAGTGAAAGCGCTGGTGAAGAGCAGGGGCGCGGCGGGCTTATGGCTGGAAGAGGTCGAAGAGCCCCGGATTGGGATCAACGACGTATTGATCCGGGTATTGCGGACGGGCATCTGCGGGACCGATGTTCACATCTACAAGTGGGACGAATGGGCTCAGAAAACCATTCCCGTGCCGATGGTGATCGGCCACGAGTTTGTGGGACGCGTCGAGGACGTTGGGTCCAATGTGGCAGGCTTTCATGCAGGCGAAATCGTCAGCGGCGAAGGGCATGTCGTGTGCGGACGCTGCCGCAACTGTCTCGCCGGCCGCCGCCACCTCTGCGCCAACACGCAAGGCGTAGGCGTGAACCGGCCCGGAGCATTCGCCGAATATATTGCGCTGCCCATGTCGAATATCTGGCGGCACTACGAATCGATTCCCTTGGATATCGCGGCCATCTTCGACCCCTTCGGCAATGCCGTGCACACGGCGCTTTCCTATCCAGTGCTGGGCGAAGACGTGCTGATTACCGGCGCGGGTCCGATCGGCATCATGGCGGCTGCGGTTGCGCGGCACGCGGGCGCGCGGTACACCGTGATCACCGATATCAACTCATACCGCCTCGACCTGGCGCGAAAAATTGGCGTCACTCTGGCGGTGAATGCGCGCGAGACGCGGCTCCCCGACGTGCAGAAGCGGCTCGGCATGACCGAAGGCTTCGATGTCGGGCTGGAGATGTCCGGAAGCGAAGCGGCATTCCGCGACATGATTGCCAATATGAGCCATGGCGCAAAGATCGCCATGCTGGGCATTCCTCCTCAGGAGATGTCCATCGACTGGCGGACGGTCGTGTTTAACATGCTGACGATTCACGGGATCTACGGCCGCGAGATGTACGAAACCTGGTACAAGATGACCGTGATGCTGCAATCCGGCCTGGATATCGCGCCCGTGATTACGCACCGGTTCTCCTACCGGGAATATGAGGCTGCGTTCGAGATCATGGCGTCGGGGAATTCGGGGAAGGTGATTCTGAGCTGGGAGTAGAGAAGTTGAGGCCTCTGAGAACGCCCGCACTGCCGTTTCCGGAGGCAGCGTAAACGGCGGTCACGGGGACGGGACGCTGCGTGCCGCAAGTGAATTCGGGCGGCGCATTGCGCATCTGCACGTGCAGCGGATCGGGGACGAAGACGGTTACGGGGCCGGTAGATGTCTCCAGCAGGAACAGGGTTTCAGGGCCGCTGCAATCGATCTCCCGCAGCCTGCCCTCCACTCTCCGTATCCGGTCGCCCGGCTCGATAAACGGGTTCCATTCGGGCGCGTTATGCAGTTTGCGCGTGGTGACGAGCTGCAGGTTTCCACGCGGATCACGGACGAATTGAACCGCGAGGTCGGTGAGGGCAAGAATGCCGAGGTGCATCGCGTTGATGCGTTCCTCGGAAGTTGCCGCTATCTCCACAGCGCGGTCTGCCGCCGCTTTCGCCTCCTCGCGCCGCCCGAGTTCCGTCAATGCGGAGGCCGTAGTAATCCAATATTGATACTCACGGGCTGGCTTGACGGATTGTATCGAGCGAAGGTGCCGCAGCGCATTGGAACTATCCCCGGCATTGTTTTCGACCAGGGCCAGGTGGTAAAGCGCATCATCGAATCTGGGGCGGAGTTCCACGGCTCGCTCCAGTGCGGCTCGCACGTCGCCCGCGGCGAATCCGGCATCCTCCGCCAGCAGAGCGTAGCGGTAGCAGATATCGGGGTCGCTTATACCGGCTTCGAGAGCGCGTGCCCAGAGGTGGCGCGCTTCCGCGGGATGATCCTTGCGCAGCGCGATGGTGGCGAGTGCCGCGGGGAAGTCCGGATTCCCCGGAGCATCGGCAGCCAGTCCCCGGTATAGAGTTTCGGATCGATCAAAGCGGGACGTGGCAAGCAGAAGTTCGGCCATCAGCGCGCGGGCGGAGAGGGACGAAACGTCCGACGCTTCCATGGCGCTCGCACCGGCCGGAAAGGGAGGTAGGGCAACGGGCGCAAACTCGCGCATTGTCACGCGCTGCCGCAGATCACGCTCGATAGAATCGATGGGCCGCCCGAAAACACCGGCCAAATCGTAGGAACCATCCGTTCCGGCGGCGAGAGCGTGCAACAGCCCCGGGAAACGGGGGGCGTACCCGCGGCCCAGCAGGAGCATATCGACAAGAGCCCAGCTTTGCGCATAGAAGCTGTCGGATGTTGCGCGATCGGCAAGGCGCAGCGATTCCCCCGGTATCGAGAGTAACTCGCGCATTGGAATCCACGGGCGCGTGCGCAGCGCGCGCGAACGCGCGGCCAGATCGCCTCCGATGTAGCTGGCGGCGACCCCGGGCCGTACGGTGGAGAAGAACTCCGCCAGCCCTTCATTGAGCCAGGCGGGAAACCGTAGCCCCGTAGCGTGTTCCAGGAAATGCCAGTATTCGTGCGCCGCGATCCGCAGATCGTCGCCTCCCCGATGTGCCATCGCGATGTAGTCGCGGGCTTCTGCTCCCACATAGAAGGCATCCGCCGAAGGACCGATTCGATAAGGCTCGTACTCTTGCGGGGAAGCGAAGACGACGATTCGGAGCGGTGGGCGCGCATCGCCGCGCAGCCCGGTCTCACGTTCGAAGAAGGATTGAAGCTGCTCGAACCAGAGCAATACGGCGCGCGGATCCTGGCCGCCTGCCTGAGCATAAACCTCGAAATGCGGGCTGCTTGCCAGGCGCCATTCCGCCGCGTAGACCGCCGGCGCACAAACCAGGACCATCAGGACCCGCAACATCTAGCCGCACGATAGCATAATCCCGTGAAGCGGATATAGTTTAGGAAGATGCGCCTGCGCACTTCGAAAGACCGGCTGAAGGTCGAGCACAGCATCATCAGCGGCGTCCGCGAAGTATTGGAGGCGTTATTGGAGAGCAATCCGGAAATCCGCTCCGTCATTCCGGGTGTGATCCGTCCCGTGCGCGACGCCAAGGGCAAGGTGCGAGTGCGCATAACCGTGCCGGTACAGAACGGATGGAAAGCCATTGCGTTCAGCGCCGGGGCGCGCCAGGAACTGTTCGTCAGCACGACGCTGCCGGAAGCCGAGCTGAAGAAGGCGTTTGCTGCGGCGGGCGCCGCCGTCGAGTGAACCCGTCCTAGGCTGTTCCCAGATGCAAAGCTACGATGCCGCCGGTCAGATACTCGTAGCTCACCTGCCTGAACCCCGCTGCGCGCATGCCGCCCACCAGTTCCTCCGCCGAAGGGAACTTGCGGACCGATTCGGGCAGATACTGGTACGCGCTGCGGTCCCCGGAGAGCGCCCCGCCGATTACCGGCAGAATCCGCCGTGAATAGAAGTTGTAAACGGTTCGAAAGAGCTTGTTCGGCGGTTGCGAAAACTCCAGGATGGCGGCAGTTCCTCCCGGACGCAGCACGCGGCGCATCTCCCGCAGGCCGGCATCGTAGTTCGCCAGGTTGCGGAATCCGAAAGCCACGGTGAGGAGATCGAAACTGGCATCCTGCACAGGCAAATGCAACGCATCGGCTTCAAACAGCCGCGACCGGTTTCCGCGTTGCTCCAGTTTGCCGTTTGCCGCCACCAGCATCGGATGACAGAAGTCAGACCCGAAGACCGGCTGGCGGCCTGCCCGCTCCAGCGCCAGCACCAGATCCCCGGTTCCGCAACAGATGTCCAGCACACGCGCCGAAGGACGTTGCAATACCGGCCGCACGCGGCGCACGGTGTGCGAGCGCCAGTAGCGGTCGATGTTCATCGAAAGCAGATGGTTGGCGAGATCGTAGCGGTGCGCGACGCGGCCGAACATGCCGCGCACCCAAGCCGCGGCTTCCTGTTCGGTCTGCGCCCCCGCCGGTGTCGTGCCCTTCATGAAAGGGCGGACCGGATCGCTTCCCGTACGGCCGGCTCTCCAACGCCGGTTACTACCGTGACCTCTCCGATCCGCGCCGGCAGAACGAAATGTACCTTGCCCCGCACAGTCTTCTTATCGTGCAGCAGGCGCGCAATCAGGTTCTCCGGGTTGATCCCGGCAAATGAAGGCCGTGCTCCGTAGGAGTCGATCGTTTCCAGCATTTCTACGCTCTCTTCGGCGGAGAGATGGCCCGTCCTTTCGCTAAGATAGATGGCGGCTCGCATGCCCCATGCCACTGCTTCTCCATGCAGAAAGCGCGTATATCCGGTCTCGGCTTCCAGCGCATGACCGAACGTGTGGCCGAAGTTGAGAATCCGCCGGAGGCCGCTCTCGCGCTCATCTGCCGAAACCACTTCCGCTTTGATGCGCACCGAATCGCCGATCACGCGATCCACTGCATCCGGTTGCCGCGCCAGAACGTCGGCGGAGTGCTCCGCCAGGAAATGGAACAGCGCGGCATCGCGGATGATTCCGCACTTGAGGATCTCATAAAGGCCGGCGCGGTATTCGCGCTCTGGCAGCGTCGCAAGGAATGCAGGATCGATCAGGACCGCCAGCGGCTGATGGAAACTGCCTATCAGATTCTTACCGCTGACCAGGTTGACCCCAGTCTTTCCACCCACCGCGGCATCCACCTGCGCGAGCAGCGTTGTAGGAATTTGAATCACAGAAATTCCACGCATGAAGATGGCTGCCAAAAAACCGGCCATGTCGTTCACGATGCCCCCTCCAAAGGCGAGGATGACGCTGGTGCGGTCTCCGCCGCCTTGCACCAACTCTTCCGCGAGTTTCTCGAGAGGCGCCAGCCGCTTGTTCTCTTCGCCGCCCGGTAAGTACAGGACGTCATGCGGAGTTTGGGTTAATCCACGCGCAAGCGTGTCGCCATGAAGCTGCCAAACATCGCTCGTGGTGACCACGAAAACGCGGCCGGAGTCGGGTGGCACGAACTCAGCCGTGCGCCCCACAATGCCACGCTCCACGAACGCCGTGTAGCATCGCTGTGGGGTTTCCACGCGATAGGAAGCCATACGCCTTATTGTTGTACCACGCGAGTAGGTCATCCACCCTGTTACCCGACCGGTAGACCTTACATATATATTAAGATCTGTTATTCTCTTTCACGTTATCGTTCACAACTGCGCCGTTCCTTACCGGTCTCTTACGACGTTTGCGGGATGACGCGGTTCTGTGTGGAGGAAATATGGTAATTCACAACGCGAAGCAGGTGTTTTCCGCCTTGCTGGCGGGCTTGGCCTTTTCCATCTGTGCCTATGCGCAAAGCTCAGTCGACGAGGCGGTCGGCATTGCCCGGAACTATTTCCGGGCGAATGCGGCAAATTATGGTTTGACCGATTCCGATCGGGAATTGACCGTAAGAAGCGCACGCGCGGCCACGAAGGGATATGTGATCCGCTTCGATCAGAACTATCGGGGCGTGCCTGTCTTCGAGGGTGAGGCGATCGCCCACGTAGCTAATGGCGGGGTGACAGTCACCAATGCGCTGCGGCCCAATCTGGCCGTGGATACGCGGCCCGTAGTTACATCCCAGGCGGCTGTCGTTACTGCCGTCCGCGCCATCGGCGCGCGCGGGTCCGCGGATACGACATCCGCCCTGGAGATCTTGCCGAAAGGCTCGCGCAGCGCTCTGGACTTCCTGGTCTGGCACGTCAAAGTCATGCTGGAGAATGACGTAGATCAACCCACGAAATGGGACTATCTTATCGATGCTCACACGGGGCTTGTGCTGTGGAGTTTCAACTCGCTCGAAACTGCGGGAGTCACCGTTACAGGGAAGACCATGTATTCCGGCGACGTGACGCTGAACGCCAGCCGTGGTGGATTTCTGTACACGCTTGTGGATCCAACTCGGGGCAGTGGCAATGCGACTGACGACATGCATGGCCGCACAAGCGGCAAGGGCACGGTTGTGTCCAGTACGAAGGCAGTGTTCGGGGACAATAGCATCAACAACACTGACCCGGACACAGCCGGCGCAGATGCCGCCTTCGGAGTGTCAGCCACCTGGGACTACTATCTCAACATGTTCGCCCGGAACGGAATCGACAACAACGGCAGGAAGACATACTCCCGTGTGCATTACTCCCGCGGCTACGACAATGCGTTCTGGGATGACAGTTGCTTCTGCATGACGTATGGCGATGGCCAGATCTATTTCTATCCCCTGGTAGCAATCGATATCACGGGCCATGAACTCTCTCACGGTGTGATGTCCGCGGAAGCGAATCTGACGTACGCCGGTGAGCCGGGCGGCCTGAACGAGTCGAACTCCGACATCTTCGGAACGATGGTGGAATTCGCTGTAAACAACGCTTTCGATACGCCGGAATGGTGGATCGGCGAGCGCTCGTGGCGGGCCAATTGGGTCAACGGGCAATACGTGCAAACCGCTGCCTTAAGGTACATGGAGAACCCGCCCAAAGACGGCAAGAGCCCGGCGTGCTGGTCTTCCGGAATCGGCGGCTTGGATGTCCACTATTCGTCCGGGCCCAACAATCACATGTTCTATCTCCTGGCTCACGGCGGAACCAGCGTGTGCAACGGCCAGTTGGTCACCGGGATCGGTAACGACAAATCGGCGCGGATCTGGTACGAGGCCATCAGCAACTGGATGAACTCCAACACCGATTATCATGGCGCGCGCACGGCCTGCCTGAGCGCCGCAACGACTCTCTATGGCGCAGGCTCCGCGGAGTACAACGCAGTAGCAGCGGCCTATGCGGCCATCAATGTGAACTGATACGCGGACGCGGCATTGGGGGCGGCTGTGGGAAACTGACAGTTTAGCCCCTGAATGCCGAAACCCTCTTCCGACGCCCGGGCGGTCTTCCGGTACCCCAACTTCCTTTACCACGCCGGCGCGCGCGTGCTCTCGGTATTTGCCTCCGAAATGCAGGCCGTGGCCGTGGGTTGGCAGCTATATAATCTAACCCATCGTCCGCTGGATCTCGGCCTGGTCGGCTTGGCCCAGTTCCTGCCCGGCATACTGCTGTTCCTGGTGGCCGGTCACGCGGCAGACCGTTTCCCGCGCAAGAACATTCTCCAATTCTGCATGGCGGGATACGCGATGGTTTCGCTGCTTTTGTTTACTTTCACCTTGCGCGGGCTGACGGCGGTCTATCCCATTTACGCAGTGCTGCTGTTGAACGGGACAGCACGTGCGTTCAGCATGCCTGCCAGCCAGGCGCTGCTGCCGACGCTGGTGCCGCCGGAGCACTTCTCCCAAGCCGTGGCGTGGGGTTCATCCTGGTTCCAGATGGCAACGATCTTTGGTCCGGTGGTCGGAGGGCTGGTTTACGGCACAACGGCAACTCCGCTGCCGGTATACGGCGCCGCCGCGCTCTTCTACTCCGCGGCATTCTTATCGGTTTCACGCATTCACGTGAACCGGACGCAAGCGGCCGCGAAGGCCAGACCGCCGGAGATGGTATGGGAAGGGCTGCGTTACATCTGGAAGAACAAGTTCGTTCTGGGTGCGATCTCACTCGATCTGTTCGCCGTGCTGCTGGGCGGCGCAGTGGCGCTGCTGCCGGTTTATGCGCGGGAGATTCTGGGGATCGGCGCCTTCGGCTTGGGCATTCTGCGCAGCGCGCCGGGGATGGGAGCAATCGTGATGGCGGTGCTGCTGGCGCACTACCCGCTCGGCCGGCGGCAGGGAAGCATCATGCTTGGCTGCGTGTTCGGGTTTGGCCTGTTTACCATCGTCTTCGGCTTCTCGCACAGCGTGCTATTGTCGCTGCTGGCATTGGCGCTCACCGGCGCCTGTGACATGGTCAGCGTGGTGGTGCGCTCTACCATGATTCAGCTACGCACGCCCGATCGCATGCGGGGCCGCGTGAGCGCGGTCAACATGGTGTTCATCGGAGCGTCCAATGAGGTAGGGCAATTCGAATCGGGCATCACGGCCCAGTGGTTCGGGAGCGTAGCGGCGGTAGTGCTGGGCGGCGTTGGCACTATTATCGTGGTTGCGGCCTGGACCTGGCTGTTTCCGGAACTGCGGCAGGCTCAGGAGCCAGTAGCGGCGGGAGCCAGGTGAGTCTTACGGCCGCGGTTCGGTATCCAGCTTCAAAGTGGCCAGGGTCCCTGTCATACGCATCTCCTTGCCGCCGCCGTTGAGTTGTAGCAACAGCCGGCCATCTTCCAGGACGGAGCCGCGGCCGGTGTAGGTTTCGTCGTCGGTGTGGAGCGCGATGCCGGTAAGGCGCAAGCGTGCGAGCAACTGGGGGCCGATGCCGGAAGTTTCGAGGGCGCCTTCGGCATCCAGCTTGCCGGTTTGCCATGTCAACCCTTTCAGGTTTGCGGTCAGCTTGTATGTGGGGCCCTGTCCCGCCAGGTTGACGGCGAGAGCGCCTTCGATGAAACCGTTGTCGAGCCTGGCGGCGAGCGCGACCAGGTCCACACGGTCTACATCCCACAACAGCCGCGCGCGCACGTTCGTCAAGCGCGTTTCCGCAAGCCGCAGATCGGCGATTTGGATGGAGCCGACCAGGCGGCGCTGGCGCATCCAATCGGGGACGGGATTGCGGCCAAGCGCGCGGGCAATCAAGCCAGGGTCACGGCGCAGCGTGGGAAGCAATTCGGATTCCAGGTCGGCAGCATCCACCTCCGCGGCGCGTAACCGCAATCTGTGAGGATGCGCGGTGCCGGGCTGGTACCGGTAATTACCGGTGAACTCGATATTGCCGGCGCGGCCGGCGATGCGATCGACAGCCAGGCGGGAGCCATCGATGCCCACTCGCGCGGACGCGATCGCCAGGGGGCCGGCAAACCCGGGCACCACTACCTGCGCGTCCCGGACTTCCAGATTGCCGCTCCAACCCGCGGTCTCCGCTTCCCGGTGGTAGTGCAACTGGCCGCTCCACTGCCCGGTACTCGCCTGGTC
>PSRJ01000019.1 GCA_003175985.1 Terriglobia bacterium | reverse complement strand
CGCCGCATCGACCGCACCTTCGCGAGCCGCAAACAGGAGCGCCGTTAAGCCTCCCTTGGGCTGCTCCGAGACGAGATTCCCATTCGCTGGACGTTTGATTTCGGGAGTAACGAGGGCCGACCGCGCATTCACTGGCGCGCCGCGCTGCACCAGAATCGCTGCCGCGGCCGCATGATTGGCCGCCGAGGCCCACATAAGGGCGGTCTGCCCCTTCCAGGTTTCGTATGCGTCCCCTCGGGCGCCGTGGTCGAGCAGGATGCGGACCGCGTCCGCGCTTCCCGATTTCGCGGCGGTCATCAAAACGGTCTCCCCCTCCGGAGTCACCGTGTTCACACTGGCGCCGGCAGCGAGAATCTTCTCGATCAGCGCCGCATTTCCCGATGCCGCAGCCTCGGAAAGCGCACTGACACCATACTCGTTCGCCGCCGCCGCATGAGCTCCAGAGCGCAACAGAAGCTCAGCCATTTCGATGTCATTGCGGTGAGCAGCGTATTGCAAGGCGCTGGTGCCGTCCGGCTCTGTCTCGTTGACGTCAACGCCCTGCCGGATCAAGGCCGCGACGGCCGCGCGATCGCCCCGCTGTACCGCGTCGTTCAGTGCAGTGCCGCCGCCCGCGATGGCCGCGATCGGCAGCACCGCAGCAAGCCATCGAAGGCCCATGCTCAAAGTTCCGCCAGCATCCCGGTGCTGTCTCCCAGTTTCTCGATCGGTACGCCGGCTTTGCCGAGCAGGGTGATGAGAAGATTCGTCATCGGCGTATGATCCGCGTACTTCAGGTGACGGTCGCCGTTCAATGCACCAGCGGCGCCGCCCGCCAAAACTACAGGTAGGGGAAAGTGGTTATGCAAATTGCTATTGCTCATATTGCTGCCGTACAGAATCACCGAATGATCCAGCAGCGAGCCATCGCCATCGCGCGTCGTGCGCAGCTTTTCGAGGTAATAAGCAAACAACTGCACGTGGTAGTTCTGAATGCGCGCCAGCGTCTCGATTTTCACCGGATCATCCTGATGATGCGACACGGAATGGTGCGGATCGTGCGAGCCTACCTGCGGATACGTCCTCTGGCTCAGCTCGCGGGCGAGCATGAAGGTGCACACGCGCGTCAGGTCCGCCTGATACGCCAGCACCTGAAGATCGAACATCAGCTTGATATGTTCTTCAAACGATTCCGGAATACCCGCCGGCGCGTTGGGGATTTCACCTTGCTTGGCTGTCTGGGTTCCCGCGACCTCGATGCGGCGCTCGATCTCGCGGATATTGTCCAGATACTGTGTCAGCGTCAGGCGATCGGATGCCCCCAGGCTCATCTTGAGCCGGCTGGCCTGTTCGGCTGCCGCGTCCAGAACACTGCGATCCTGGCGGAACGCGGCCGCCCGTTGCTCCGGCGTTCCGCCCTCCCCGAACAGGCGCTCGAACACAACCCGCGGATTGATTTCCATGGGAAGAGGCGTGGTGGGCGTGCGCCAAGCGAGCGTGTTGATGTACGTACAACTATAGCCGCCGTCGCAGGCGCCGATAAGACCGGAGTGATCCTCCGTCGCAAGTTCCAGAGATGGAAACGGAGTCGTCTGCCCGATCTTCCGGGCAGCGATCTGATCCGCGGTGATGCCGGCGCGGATGTCCAGATCTTTCTCGTTCGGACGCACACCACTCAGCCAGGTGGGCGGGCTCAGCGAATGCACACCCGCGTTGTCGGCCGTCTTGTTGGCCAACCCGCTGACCACCACTACGCGCTCGCGAAATGGTTCGAGCGGCTTCAAAATCGGGCTGAATTCAAATCCCGAGCCCTCCGTTGCGGGCGTGAACCGTTGCATGACTGCGCCATGGGGCACATACACGAACCCCAGCCGCGTCACCGGATGCGCGGCTGTCCTGCGTTGCGCGGTCAGCGCCGGTGACATCGCGTCCAGCAGGGGCAGCGCGATCGCCGCACCCGCGCTTTGGAGGAAGGTCCTTCGGCCAAGATGCTTCTTGGTGATGATTCTCATGGGGAAGCTCCTTCGATCGATGTGCGGCTCATCTGAAACGGCACGCTCTCAACGATACCGAGCACGATGGAAGAAAAGCGAAAATTGTCTTGCGCTGCGCGCCGCACCACGCCTCGAACTGCGGGCATATCGTAGTAATCAATGCCGCGGCCGAGGGCGTACGTCATCAGCTTCTCAGTCAATGTCGTAACGAACGTCTCGGGACGGCTGAGAAGCGCCTGGCGCAGCGCCTGCGGCCCATTCACCTTGGTGCCGTCCACCAAAACACCCGAGGCGTCAATCGGGCTCTTAGATTCGCCGCGGTCGCGCCAGGCCCCTGTCGCGTCGAAATTCTCGAGCGAGAATCCGATCGGGTCCATCAGGTTATGGCACACGGCGCATGCCGGGTTGGAGCGGTGCTCCTCCAGGCGCTCCCGTACGGAACGCGGCTTGACTCCGGTTCGATTCTCGGCAAGCGCTGGAACGTCCGGCGGCGGAGGCGGTACCGGTGTGCCGAGCACGTTCTCGAGCAGCCACTTGCCGCGTAGCACGGGCGAGGTTCGCGTAGCATACGACGTTACGGTCAGGATACTCCCTTGTCCCAGCAGACCGCGGCGCTGCTCGCCTGGAATCGCGACCCTCCGGAAATAGCTTCCTTCCACATCGGGGATGGCATAGTGTTTGGCGAGACGCTCGTTGACGAAGGTGTAGTCCGCCGTGAGCAGATCGAGCACACTCCGGTCCTCGCGGATGATGCTGTCGAAGAACAGCTCCGTTTCGGTGCGAAAGCCTTGGCGCAGGTTGTCGTCGAAATCGGGAAAGACCATCAGGTCGCGCGTTACGCCGGAGAGATTCCGCAGATACAGCCACTGTGCTGCGAAGTTTGTGGTGAGCGCCCGGGAGCGCGGGTCGGCCAGCATCCGCCGCGCCTGTGCTTCGAGAACGGCCGCATCCTTGAGCTCTCCCATGCCGGCAAGATGGCGGAGTTCATCGTCGGGCAGACTGCTCCACAAGAAGAACGAGAGCCTTGAAGCCAGGTCGATATCGCTGACGCGATGAATGGAGCCGGGCGCGGCGCCCGCCGGATCGGTTTCCGCCCGGAACAGGAAGGCCGGGCTCGTGAGCAGGAATCGCAATGCGTTCTCGACGCCGGCTTCGAAGCCGCCTTCGGTCTTTCCGCCCTGGTATAGGTTCAACAGTGGCTCCAGATCCCGCTGAGTTAGCGGGCGCCGGTAAGCCCGGCTGGCCAGGGTTTCGAGAATCCTCTTCGCGCATGCGGCATCGTCCGCGCCGGCGGGACGGCAAATAAAGATCCTGCGCCGGCTGGGGGTATCGCCCGCGCCGGCTGGTTCAAATGGACCGCCGATGCTGAGGGATTCCACGAGCGGCACGCCGCGCTGTTCCTGCGTGTCGAAGTTCGTGCGCAGCCAGGGCTGCAGATAACCGTCTGGCAGCGCACCGGTCTTTCGGATAAACGTAACCCCGATCTTGTGCGGACCGGCGCTCACGGGCACCCGAGCTTCCAGACGCTTGAGGATTTCGGCCTCGGACTCCGGCGGATTCAGCGCGGCAGCATCCACGTCCGCGGGCCCGCCGAGCCTGGCTTCGTGGACCTTCCTGCCGTCGATGGTGATGAGGAATCGGTGCTCGTAGTCGAGCCCGCGGACCTTTGCGGACGTGTTGACGGCGACCCTGGGTTTGAACAGGTAAACGCCATCGAGCGGAAATGTGTGTTCTGCCAGCATTCCGCCGCGAGTCCCCAGCGGCAGCCCGTCGACGTGACTGTCCTGACCGAGGTCGGGGCGGACACGGTAAGTAGAAAAGACAGGCTGGATGGCCGGATCTCCTATGGCCAGCCGGCTCACTTTCCGGGAGGCCGCCAGGTAGCCTTCGAGCAATCCCGGCGAAATCCGCAGCGAATCTGCGTTGTTATCGAAGCCATAATTGGCGTCGTCGGCTGGAAGCAGCGCGGTGACATCAATATTCAAGTCCAGCAGATCGCGAATCGCCGCGCCGTACTCGGCTCGATTCAGGCGGCGAACAGTCGAAGGGCCGGGGTAAGACTTCGCGGCGGAATCGATTGCGCTCTCGAGAAAGGTTGCAAACGCGTCCAGTGCCGCGCGATCCGGGCGCGGCATGCCCAGAGGGGGCATGGCTCCCGCACGGACCTTGCGGATCACTTTTTCCCACATCGGCGCATGATTTGCAACCTGCGAGAGATCCGCGCTGCTCAGAATCAGGCCTGCCGTTTTGCGCTGCTCATTATGGCACCCGGCGCAATACTGCCGGACCAGGGCCCGTTGGACCTCCGGTTGCGCCTGCGCCAGAGACGTGAGCATAGCCACGAGCGCGGGCATGGCGCATAGAGCCTTCAATTCTTCAGCTCCGCCATCAGCCCATCCAACGGCCTCAGGTTGATCGGCTTGAAATCGAATTCAGACACCATCGTCTTGCCGATTTCGTCCTTCGACTTGTTCTCGCGAACCAGATTCGCGGCGCGTTGCAGCACCGCGGCAATCTTGTTGCGATGCGCCAGCAAACCGGCCTTATCGGTCACGGCTCCATGCCCTGGAATAACGATCTCCGGATCAAGTTGCAGCGCGCCATCGAGCGTTGCCGGCCAAGCCTTGAGACTGGCTCCGTTGGCGTAATCCATTACCGGATTGGTAACGCCGTTGGTGCCTGCCATCAAATCGCCGAGATGCACTGCGCGATCGTGTGGAATGTAAACCGTAACGTCGCCATCGGTGTGCCCGCGTCCCGTGTAAACCGCGCGAACTTCCTTGCCTCCCAGGAACACGCTGGCTTCCTGCGTGAAAGTGATGGGAGGAGCGCCCGGCATATCGGCCTGGATCATGTGCCGGCGGGCATTCGCCTGAATCAATACCCGCGCTCCCGCGAGCATCTGCGCGTTGCCGCCGGTGTGATCGCCGTGATGATGCGTGTTGATCACGTATTTCACGGGCAGAGGCGTGATCTTGCGTACGGCCGCCGTGACTTCGGAAAAATCCTGGGCGAAGCGGTCATCGACAAGAATGACACCTTCGCTGGTTACCAGCACCGCAATGTTGCCGGCATCGCCCGAACCGTTGGAGGTGCCCTCAATCACCCAGAGGTCCTCTTTCAGTTGCTTGTACGAAAGCGGCGCCATCTGCGTGTAGGCGGTCCAAACCCAGCAAAGCGCGAGCACCGCGGCGGAGAGCCGCACTGCGATGGAACGGCGTCTCAATGTCGTAGCTCGCCGCGCAACTGCGTCCAGATGTCGAAGTAGCGCCATTCGGCGGGAGGGTTCTCCTCCTGATAATGATCGGGAAGCAGCTTCAGATCGCCGGTGGAAAGCAGGACCTCGCGCACTTTGGGGTTTTGCTCGAGCTTGGCGCGCATCGCCGCGACAATCAGGTCATAGTGCTCGCCCCTGGTCACTGACCAGTATGGGAAGCGTTTGCCTTCGAAGCTCACCCAGTCGATGTTCATCCGCTTCATGTTCTCTTCGCCGAGCGCGCCGGCATCCTTGGCGTCCCATGCCGTCATCTGCGCGACTTCTTCGCGCGTGTGCTTCCATTCGATACCCGGAAATTTCGCGCGCGGGTCGTCCGGGCCTTCCGGATACAGCATCATCTGCCAGAATCCTTCGACGCTGGCATAACGTTTGCCGTGTAGGGTGAACGGAGTGGCGGCGAAATTCGAAAGAATACCCAGTTCGTGCCGCTTCGAAAGAATCACTTCACCGGGCTTGGCGGCTTGCGGCAGAATCTCCCAATCGGGTTTGTTGGCTTCGGGAACAGGAGTCCACCAATGGTCGGGATACCTGCCTCCTCGGTTAAAAGCGGACGGTGTTTGCGCACTGGCCATACATGCGAGCAAAACGAGCAGGCCGGTAAAGCGGAGTGGCGCCCCTGGTCCGCGGGAGTCCGGGTGGGTTGCGCAAAACATTAGCTGATCAGGTCCCGCACCAGGCGCCCCGAAACATCCGTGAGCCGGTAATCGCGCCCGGCGTGCCGGAATGTCAGCTTGGTGTGATCCAGCCCGAGTTGATTAAGCAGCGTCGCCTGCAAATCATGGACGTGAACCGCCCGCGACGCGACGTTGTACCCGTATTCGTCGGTCGAGCCGTAAACCAGACCTCCGCGGAACCCGCCACCCGCGACCCACGACGAATATGCTGTGGACCAATGCGTTCGGCCCTCTTCATCCGGCGACGCGTCGCCCGGCTTGCGGCCGAACTCAGTGGTCCAGACCACCAGCGTGTCATCGAGCATGCCACGCGACTTCAGATCCTTGAGAAGGCCCGCGATCGGCTGGTCCGATTTTTTCGCCAGCGGCTCGTGCATGCGAATGTTCAAGTGCGCGTCCCAGTTGGTGTACTTGTCGTATCCGCCGTTGACGATTTCGACGAAGCGTACACCGCGCTCGGCCAGACGGCGGGCCACCAGACACATCCATCCCATGCCCTTCTTCGTGTCGCGATCCACCCCGTAAAGTTGAAGCGTCGCATCGGATTCTTTGGATATATCGAATGCCTCGGGTGCTTCCCTCTGCATTCCGTAAGCCGTCTCGAACGTCTTGATACGGGTTGCCAAAGTCCGGTCCGCGTCATGCTCCTCCAAGTGGCGCTGGTTGAAGAAATTGATCAGCCCGAGATCCATGTCCTGAATGTCGGCATAACCATCGCGCGTCATGTTCGGGATGGCTTCCTGCCCGGGGATCACGCGAACGCCCTGATGGAACGCGGGAAGAAAGCTCGAATCCCAAGCCGCAACGCCGGCGTACGGTACTTCCGGGGCCAGCACCACGTACGACGGTAGATCGCGGCTCATCGTGCCGAGTCCATAGCTGACCCACGACCCCATGCTTGGCCGGGCCTGCACAGCCGATCCGCCGTGAATCTGGAGGATTGCCTGCTCATGATTGGGAATGTCGCAGTACATCGAGCGAATCAGGCAAATGTCTTCCATCATCGAGCCGATATGCGGGAACAACTCCGTGACCTCGGCTTCCGCCTTCGAATACCGCTTCGCGGACCATGGACTCGCATGCAGAAAATCTTTGTTGTAGAGCTTGTGATGACTGGCCTGCAGCGCGGGCTTCGGATCGAAGGTATCGACGTGAGAAACACCGCCGCTCATGTAGAGAAAAATCACCCGTTTCGCTTTGGCCGGAAACATCGGGGCTTTCGGCGCGAGCGGATCCGCGGAGGAATTGAGGTCCGCCCCCAACATTTCGTGCAGCATGCCCGGCAGCAGCATGCCGGCGCTCGCAAGCGAACCGATCATCGTGCGGCGTGTAGCGCCTGGTTTGGGCATTTCGTCGATCTCCTATTCGATAAACATGAATTCGTTACTGGCGAACATGGCCTTGACGAAATCGGTCAAAGCCTTCTGTTGCGCGCCGGCGGCAGACTCGCCATGCTCGGCATACGCGGCCGCCGCGCTGTGCAGGAACGATGCCGCGCGATCCGCTTCCGCGGCCGTCGCAGGGCGCCCGTAAACAATATCGAATGCCTGCTGGATGTTTTTCTGTTCCACGGCGCCGCCCGTTAAAAGCGTCGAAGCGAGCTGCGCTGCGCAGCGCTTCGGGAACGGATCGTTCAGGAAATACAAAGCCTGGAGCGGCGTCAGACTCGCGCCCCGCTGATCGGCGCTGGCATTCACGTTCGGCCCATCGAACAAGTTCGAGAATTGGCTGCGCACGGTGCGCTGAATCATCGTGTATACCGTGCGGCGATCGGTCTCATACGCCGCCGGATCGGGCGAGAACATATTCTGCTGCTCGAAATTCCACTGTGATTGGGGCGGAAACGGATGCGGTCCGCCAGGATTGCGATCGAGCAGACCGGAATCGGCGAGCAGCGTATCACGGATTTCTTCAGCGTCCATTCTAACCCGCGAATGACGCCAGATCAGCGTATTCTCCGGGTCGATTTCTTCATTCGCCGCGGAACCGGCCGAGGAAAGACGATAGGCGTGTGAAAGCAGAATCTCCCGCGTCAACTTCTTGATCGACCAGCCGTTTTCAACAAACGTCGCGGCCAGATAGTCGAGCAGCGCTTGATCGCTGGGGGGCGATCCCCGTCTGCCGAAGTCGTTCGGCGTGGCAACAATACCCCGGCCAAAGTGGCCTTGCCAGATTCGGTTGACGATCACCCGAGCCGTCAGGGGGTTGTCCTTGCTGGCGAGCCAGTCCGCGAGTTGCAGCCGCCCGCTTCCTTTTACATCCGGCGGAAGAGGAGTTCCGCCGAGGACCTGGAAAAATCCGCGGGGCGCTTCATCTCCCAAGTCCTTGGGATCGCCGTAATGTTGCACACGGGCTTCCTGCGGCGTGCCCTCGCGAACCGCGTAGGCCGTCTCGCCGAAATCGGGAAGATGCTCGAACAGGTGCATACGCCGCGCCTGAAGCTGCGGCACGAGGTCGTCGTAGGTTCCCGGCAGCCGCATTACGGCGTCCGTGGCGTCTTGGATCGGCTTCAACTGAGCCTGGAACGTTTTGTAGTCGTCGCGGTTGACAACATCAGGATCCCGATAAACGAAATTGCGCTGATACCGGGCATTGTCCGTACCCGAGTCGGGGAAGGCCGTGCTGGCGAACAAGCCGTAGATCGAGTAGTAATCGTTGGTAGGAATCGGATCGAACTTGTGGTCGTGACAGCGCGCGCAGCCAACCGTTAAACCCAGGAACGCCGAGCCCAGATTGTCCACGGCGTCGGCCATGTAGGAATACTTGCTCTCGAACCGCACCGTACCCGCGAGATAGCCAGTAGCAACGACATTCTGCCAATGCTCCGGTTCCGAAGACGCAGGCAGCAGATCGCCTGCGATCTGCTCCCGGAGGAAGCGATCGTATGGCTTGTCTTCATTAAAGGCCTGAATCACGTAGTCGCGGTATTTGTAGGCCTGCGGGATGGGGAAGTCGCCGCTGCCTCCATCCGTGTCGGCATAGCGGACGATGTCCAGCCATTTGCGCCCCCATCGCTCACCGTAAGACCGGGAAGCGAGCAGCCGGTCGACGAGATTCTCGTAGGCTTTCGGCGACTTGTCATTCAAGAACGCGTCGATTTCGGCAGGGGTGGGAGGCAATCCCGTGAGGTCGTAGGTAACGCGCCGGATCAGAGAGCGCTTATCGGCATCGCCCACCGGCTTCAGCCGTTTCTCTTCGAGCTTCGCGAGAACGAACCGGTCGATATCGTTCGCCGCCCACGGCGAGTCTACTTGGGGAACAGGCGGCTTTGGAGCCGCATGGAATGACCAAAAGTCCCTCTGCGCGGGAGTAACCCGCGAAGCCGGGGAAACGGGCGTACTCTTAGGCCACGGAGCGCCCTCGCGAATCCATTGTTCGATGCTGGCGATATCTTCATTGCTGACCGGCCCCGCAGGCGGCATCTGAAGCTTGCCCGTGTATTTAAGCGCCGAAACCATGAGGCTTTGTTCGGGGTGCCCGGGAACAATCACAACGCCATCCCTTCCGCCTTTGAGGATGGCCTCGCGTGAATCGACCCGCAAACCGCCGCTCGGAGGACTCGTGTGGCACGTATAACAATTCCTGGCGAAGAACGGACGGATCTTCGCTTCGAAGAATTTCTCCTGTTCCGCTGTGATTCCGCCGGCGGCGGCAGCCTGAAGAGCCGTCTCATTGGGCTTCTGGACCGCCTCGACCGCGGGCTGTCGCGTGACGGCTGTTTGCGGCGGCGAGGCTACCCGAACAGGCGCGGCGGCCGGCGCCGGCCCGATCACCGGATGCTCTTTGATCCACAAATCAATCGCGGCGATATCCGTATCTGCGATCTTTCCGCGCGGCGGCATTTGGAATTCTGCGTTGAAATGCACAGCCTGGGAAAGAACACTGGTTTCGGGTTTACCGGGAGTGATGGCGGGACCGCGCCCGCCGCCTTTCAGCATGGCTTCAAAAGAATCGAGCACCAGCCCGCCGGCGTGGCCTCCCGAAGTATGGCAGCCACTGCAATTCTTGAAGATGATCGGCTGGATTTTCTCCGCGTAAGAAGATTGCGCGGAACCATAGGAATCCTGCGCATGCGATACAAGTGCCATCCCCGCGGCGGCCCAAATAATGCGACTCCATTGGTGCATAGAGAATCGTGATCTTTCCCGGTTGAAAAATAATCGTACCGCTTCTCTTCATGGAGCCGAATCGTGCCAGGATGAGTTCGGCTCGATCGTGGAACCGGCGAGCAGGCTACGCGGAGCATCTGAGCGGAATGCTTGTAACCCGCGCGTTGGCTTCAGTATGGGGCAAATCTCAAGCTCGTGTCAATACTTACAGGACGGCCGACGGACAGACGCGTCATAGTGGCGGCTGTGACCACCGCCATCGCGCGCAGGTCCATGGCAAGAAACCCGGCATCGGTGAGCCGGGGTCGAGTCCATTTGTTTCTCGATAGAATTCGGTGATTGCCGGTCACGAGCTAAACTTAACGCCGGATGTGGAAACGATGGGAGTGACAAGTGTGGCGGGAATCCGATGGATTCGCTGATCACTGCCGCGGCGCGTGCGCTCGCAGCGGGTGACGCTCTGGGCGCGTTACACCGGGTCGCCTTGCGCGACGACGCGCCTGCCCTCGCTCTCCGCGGCATCGCGATGGCGCAGCTCGGCGATCTGGATCGAGCAAAAGTTCTACTGCGGCGTGCCGCACGCGCCTTCGGTCTCAAAGAAGCGGTAGCCCGCGCTCGGTGCGTGGTCGCCGAGGCCGAAATTGCACTGGTCTCGCGCGACTTGGGCTGGCCCACGAAGGCGTTGGACACAGCTCGAGCGACACTCGAAGCCCACGGCGACCGATTCAACGCCGCGCATGCGCGGTACCTCTCAGTCCGTCGGCTCCTTTTGATCGGGCGCCTCGACGAGGCCGAGCAGATGCTCGCCGACTTCGACCCCGCTCCGTTCCCTCCCGCTTCCCGGGCTGCCCACGAACTGGTGGTTGCGGGGATTGCGATGCGGCGCCTCCGGACGAAGGCGGCGCGCGCTGCGCTTGCCCGGGCCGAACGTGCGGCGCGCCAGGCCGGCATCCCTGCTCTGGCAGCCGAAGTCGAAAGCGCATCGCTTGTTCTGAGCCAGCCGGCGGCGCGCCTGATTGCCAATGGCGAGGAGCGCCTCCTGCTGCTTGAGGGAGTCGAAGCTTTGCTGGCTTCGGAAACATTCGTGGTGGATGCCTGTCGCAATATGGTGCGGCAGGGCGACGCCGCGATCTCGCTCGCAACACGCCCCGTGTTGTTCGCGCTCGCGCGAACGCTCGCGGAAGCATGGCCCGGGGACGTGGCCAGGGACGTCCTCCTCGCACGGGCGTTCGGAGCCAGGCTCGCCGATGAATCGCATCGCGCGCGTTTGCGGGTCGAAGTCGGCCGGCTTCGCCGGGCGCTGCGCATGTTGGCCGCCATCAACGCGACGAAGCGCGGGTTTGCCCTGGCGCCGTGCCGTGGGCGGGAAATCGTCGTGCTGGCGCAGCCCGTCGAAGATCAGCATGCCACGGTGCTCGCTCTCCTTGCCGACGGGGAATGCTGGTCGAGCTCGGCGCTCGCCCTGGCGCTCGGCACGAGTCAGCGTACCGTGCAGCGGGCGCTCGACGCGCTTGCGGAATGCGGTAAGGTGCAGTCGTTCGGTCGTGGAAGGGCTCGCCGTTGGCTGACCCCGTCCGTGCCCGGATTCACGACAACCTTGTTACTCCCCGCTCCGCTGCCGATTGATTAAGGTGGAGACATGCATCGATCCAACGCCGAGATTGTTCGAGAGTATGGCCCTTTTCCAGGTGTCGACAAAGTGCATGGAGTCACGTATGACGGCCAACAAGTCTGGTTTGCGGCGGGAGACACGCTGAACGCCTTCGATCCTGCCAACGGAGAGATGCGGCGCTCGATCGGTGTCGCCGCCCATGCCGGTACGGCGTTCGATGGCCGGCACGTGTTTCAGCTCGCCGAGGATCGCATCCAGAAGATCGATCCCAAAACCGGCCGCGTGCTCGCTACCATCCCTGCGCCCGGCGGCGGAGGCGACTCGGGGCTCGCCTGGGCCGAAGGCACGCTCTGGGTGGGACAGTATCGGGACCGCAAGATCCATCAAGTAGACCCGGAGACAGGAGCGATTCTTCGTACCATCGAGTCCAACCGCTTCGTCACCGGGGTCACATGGGTCGACGGAGAGCTGTGGCACGGCACCTGGGAGGGTGACGAGAGCGATGTGCGGCGAGTCGATCCTCGAACGGGAGAGGTCCTGGAGAGCCTCGATTTGCCGCCCGGAGTGATGGTTTCGGGACTCGAGTCCGATGGCGGCGACCGGTTCTTCTGCGGAGGCGGAAAGAGCGGCAAGGTCAGGGCAATCCGGCGGCCCAAATCGGCCAGGATCCCGCGCGATCGACAATAGCTCAAATTTAACGGAGTTCGACGATTTTACGCTTGATCCTGCAATCGGCCCGACATAGAATCCCTTCGGACCCCATGTCAGGCGGCATAAGTTTCCGCCGTATCGAGGTGGATTATGCACGATCGTAGCCCGGTTTACTTTCTGATACTCAGCGGACATTCACGTTCAGCAGGACTGCCCAATACTGGACCGATTGCAGCGTGAAGCCGATCAGGATCAGTCCAATACCTACGACCCCCATGCGCTTCTCGGGCACGTGATCGGCGGTCCACTCGACCAGGGGTGTGCAGGGGCCGACTATGGCCGTGACAATGCCGATTGCGAGGCCCGCACGCAGCCCCACTGCGATGGCATGACTCTGCTGCGCCAGCACGCTGCTGAGATAGCCTGTGACCGTATAGCCAATCGTGCGGTTTGCTACCGCCAGCCAAATAAAGCGCGTCATCCGCGGGCGGGTTGCCGGTTTGTAGTTGACCGTTGGACGAATGCCGACCCGGTACGCAACCATCTGGCCAGCCGTGCTGAGGCAGCCGAATGTGACGCCGAACAGAGGACCAAACAGGTAGGCCGCTCCCAAGCCAAAACCGCACCCCCGAATGGCGCTCATTATCGCGTCCAGCCAGAATTCCGGCTTCGGCTCATTGCGGGAAGCACGAGAGTATTCCCAGCCGAGCGTGAGGCCGTGCGCGAGTCCGCTGGTCAAGCCAAAGATGGGCCCCAAAGCAAGCCCGTAACCTGTTCCGAACAGCGTGCCGTAAGTGACGAACCGCGTCAGCGTCCTGAGCGGTCCGTGTTCGCCGCCCAGCAGATCATAGGCGAGATACAACGCGCCGAGTACATCGAGCGAACTGCCGGCAATGCTGATCAGAGCGATTGTATGCCTGTCGACCACCATAGGAATGTACTCTAGCAGGCTGCGGAAAACGGGCAGGTACAAACCCCAATATGGGCAAAATGCCCATATTTTCGAAAATGACCATTGAAAACAAATGGCTTATCGATGCATTTTGGGCATTTGCCCAAAATGGCCGGTCAGGCGAGAGTCACCGACTGGCCATTTTCCAGCACCAGAAACGAATCTGCAGCGGCACATTCCCTGAGCCGTTTCTTCGGCGCGTCAATGCTCTCGTCGGCTAATTGAAAAGTGCCGTGGTGGATCGCGATACTGGTTCGGGCCCCCAGGATCTGGTGCGCTCTAGCCGCCTCATCCGGCGCCATATGCACCGGCGACATGAACCAGCGCGGCTCGTATGCTCCGATCGGCAGAAAGGCAACGGAGGGAGGTCCAAACCGCTCGCGAATCCATGCAAAGTGATTTCCGAAACCCGTGTCTCCGGCGAAATAGCTGATGCGCCGGGCTGCTTCAATAACATAGCCGCACCATAGAGTCTGGTTGCGGTCGAAAAGTCCTCGCCCCGAAAAATGCAGGGCGGGAACACTGTGAATCACTGTGCCGCGGTCTCGCCACGATTCGCCCCAGTCCAGTTCGTGCACGGGAACCATGTTTCGAGATCGGAGCCACTGCCCGAGTCCGATGGGAACCACAAAGTGTGGTCGATGGCGGCCCAATAGCGCTCGCAAGGTGGCCGGATCCAGGTGATCGTAGTGGTTGTGGCTGAGAAGCACAGTGTCGATGGGTGGAAGATCCTCCAGCCGCACGCCGGGCGCACGATGCCGCCGGGGTCCGAATGCCTTAAGCGGACTCGCACGCTCGGACCAGATCGGGTCTGTCAAAATATTCCATCCTGCCTGCTGAATCAGAAGGGTGGAATGATTGATCATCGTCACGCGAATTTCCTCGGCCCCAACGCGGACAGGAGGCTTCGACGGTGTGACATCCGCGATGAAGCGTGGCGATCTTTCCGCGCGGCTGGTGCGTTTCCAGCGCAAGAGGTCGAGAAGACCCCGTACCTGTGGGGCATCGGGATTAAAGAAACGCGTACCGTCGAAATGCTGGGGAATGGATTGATCCATTGGCGCGAGCTGTACCATTTACGCACATCGCGGCGCATCGGTAGCAGCTTGACTTCGTCACATTCCGGAGGTACTGGTAGGGGATGTCTACTCCGCGGGAAACGGCATGATGCAGAGAATAGCAAGCGCCGGGCTGGCAGCAACTCTCCTATGTGTCGCGACGGCTACCTTGCCGGCACAGCAGAGCCCTGCGGCGGCGCAGCGTCAATTCCTCGATCGGTATTGCGCGACATGCCATAACGAACGTCTTAAGACGGCCGGCCTGAACCTGGGTCAGGCTGATTTTACTAAGCCTGGCGCGCAACCGGAAGTCTGGGAGAACGTGGTCCGTAAGTTGCATACGGGCCTCATGCCGCCGCCCAGCATGCCGCAGCCTGCCGAAACCGATCGCCGCGCAATGCTGAATTGGCTCGAAACGTCGCTCGATACGGCATCCGCCGCAAAACCGAATCCTGGCCGGACCGAGACCCTGCGACGCCTGAATCGAACCGAATATCAGAACGCGATTAGAGATTTGCTGGCGCTCGACATCGACGCATCGTCCCTGCTGCCTGCCGATGAGAGCGGTCACGGCTTCGACAACGTCAACGTCGGCGACCTGCCGGCAACGCTGCTGGATCGGTACATCGCAGCCGCCCAGAAAATCAGCCGCCTGGCGGTGGGAAGCACGCCGTCTTTGCAGAGCGACACAATCAATGTAGCCGCGGATCTTACGCAGGAAGACCGCCTGCCGGGAATGCCGTTGGGCACACGAGGCGGCGTGGCCATTCCGTATACGTTTTCGGGGAACGGCGAGTACGAGATCCAGATCGTTCTCGCCCGCAATCTGGAAGGAAACGTCACCGGACTGCGCGAGCCGCGTCCGCACCAATTGCTGGTGCTCGTAGACCGGGAGCCGGTCAAGACCTTTACGATTCAGAAATCGGTCAACGGCGACGATACGAAGGCCGACAAAGACCTGAAAGCGCGCGTGACGGTGAGTGCAGGTCCGCACATTCTGGGCGTCACTTTCGCCAAGGAAGGTTCGTCGCTGGTCGACACGCTGCGGCAGCCCACAGAATCGCGCTTCAACGACAGGCGGAATCCCCGTACGGCGCCCGCTGTGGCCCAGGTTTCAGTGACTGGCCCCTATGCGCCGCAAACCGGCGGAGACACGCCGAGCCGCCGCCGGTTGTTCGTATGCCGGCCACAAGACAAAAGCGAAGAAGAAAAGTGCGCAGCAACGATTCTGTCGGCCGTGATGCGGCGCGCCTACCGGCGGCCGGTCACGAAGGCGGATGTCGACGAGCCGATGGTTTTTTACCGCAAGGGCCGCGCCGAGGGCGATTTTGAGTCCGGTATTGCCGCGGCACTCAGTGAGGTTCTAACCAACCCCGAGTTTCTGCTCCGCGTGGAAACCGACCCGAAGGAAACGCCGGCAGGGGGCGTCTACCATATCAGCGACCTTGAACTGGCGTCGCGATTGTCGTTTTTTCTGTGGAGCAGCATTCCCGACGACGAGCTGCTCGACGCCGCCATTGGGAAGAAACTCCGCAAACCCGGTGAGCTCGAGCGGCAGGTGCGCAGGATGCTCGCCGATGGCCGCTCATCCAACCTTGCAACGAATTTCGCCGGACAGTGGCTGCGGCTTCGCAATATCGATAGCCTGGTCCCCAGCACCACCCAGTTTCGCGATTTCGACGACAATCTACGGCAAGCCTTCCGGCAGGAAACCGAGATGTTCTTCGACAGCGTGCTGCGCGAGGATCGCAGCGTGCGCACATTCCTCAAGGCGGACTACACGTTCCTGAACGAGCGCCTGGCAAAACACTACGGAATCCCGGATGTTTACGGAAGCCGGTTCCGCCGCGTGACGCTCGCTCCCGAAAACAGGCGGGGAGGACTGCTCCGGCAGGGTAGCGTACTATCCGTCACGTCATACGCTACGCGAACATCCCCGGTACTTCGGGGAGTGTTGGTGCTGCGCAACATCCTGGGCGCGCCCCCTCCGGCGCCCCCTCCGAACGTGCCGGCGCTCGACGAAAGCAACGTGGCGGCCAATCTTTCGATGCGCCAGCGCCTGGCTGCGCATCGCACCAACGCAGTGTGCGCGAGCTGTCATCGCACCATCGACCCGGTGGGCTTCGCCCTCGAGAATTTCAACGCGGTGGGGCAGTGGCGAGACTTCGAAGTGGATGGGCAGGCCGTCGATGCGTCGGGCGCTGTTCCCGGCGGCCAGGAGTTCCGCGGCATTGATGGTCTCGAAAACGCCCTGCTGGCGCGTCCCGAATTGTTTGTCGGAGCTTTGACGGAAAATCTGATGACGTTCGCGCTTGGCCGCGGCGTTGAGTATTACGATGCGCCGGCTGTTCGCAAGATCGTAAAAGACGCCGGGAAAGACGGCTACCGATTCTCATCGGTTATTCTTGGAATCGTCAACAGCATTCCGTTTCAGATGCGGCGTGCGGAAACGGAAGCCCCGGCATCTGACAAAATAGCAGGTATCAGGTAAGGGAAAGGGAGAACGCGATGTTTCTCACAAAGAAGGCGATACCGCGGCGGACGTTACTCAAAAGCGCGCAGGCTGCGCTGGCGCTGCCGTTACTCGACGCGATGATTCCCGCGGGCACATCGTGGGCCGAAACGCCGGCGAAGCCCGTCCGGAGGCTCGGCTTCGTATTCATCCCGATGGGGTGCGATCAGGCGCACTGGACCCCGCCGGGACAGGGAAAGCTCGACGAGCTTTCTCCTATCCTCGCTCCGCTCGAGCCGGTCAAAGACCACCTGACCGTCCTTACCAACACGCGGCTGCAGAATGCCTATCCGGGCACGCATGACACTTCCAATGCGTCGTTTCTGAGCGCGGCGTTCGCCAAACACACGGAGAGCTCGGATTACTACCTGGGCACAACCGTCGACCAGATTGCGGCCAAGGAGATGGGCCGCGAAACGCAACTGCCCTCGCTCCAGCTCGCCATGGACCTGAACCCGCTGGCTGGAGTGTGCAACAACGGCTACGCGTGCGTCTATCAGAATTGCCTCTCCTGGTCGTCGCCGACCACGCCGCTTCCGTCCGAAGCGCATCCACGCGTCGTCTTCGAACGCTTGTTTGGCGAAGGGGGCACCGCCGCCGCCCGGCGTGCGGCGCTTAACGACCGGGTAAGCCTGCTCGATTCCTTAACCGCAAATATTGCCAGGCTCAAGCAGCGCGTAGGTGTTCCCGATCGCGCGCGCCTGGATCAGTATCTCGAAAGCGTCCGTCAAGTGGAGCGCGAGATCCAGCGCGCCGAACGGGCCGCCGCAGATGACAAGATGCCCGATCTCGATCGGCCGGTTGGGGTTCCCGCGGCATTTGCCGACCACGCGAAACTCATGTTCGACCTCCAGATTCTGGCTTTTCAGGCGGATGTCACACGCGTCGTCACGTTCCAGCTCACGCGCGAGCAGTGCAATCGCACCTATCCGGAGATCGGCGTCCCCGATCCGCACCACCCCACCAGTCATCACGGCAACGATCCGGAGAAACTCGCGAAGATTGCGAAGATCAATACCTTCCACGTCTCGCTGTTCTCCGATTTTCTGCAAAGAATGAAGGCGACTCGCGATGGGGATGGCTCGCTGCTCGATCACTCGGTCTACGTATATGGAAGCGGTATGGGGAATTCCAGCATCCACGATCACGAGAACCTTCCGATTCTCGTTGCCGGCGGCGCCGCGGCCGGTTTGAAGGGAGGGCGGCATCTTCGCTACGAGAAGCCCGTAAACCTCGCCAACCTCCACCTCACGCTGCTCGATCGCGCCGGCGTTCATCTGGATTCCTTCGGGGACAGCAGCGGAAAAATGGAAGACCTGTTCGATGGAGTTTCCGTAATTTAGGAGCCGCACATGCATTGCCGAAAGATCGGTGAACTGGCATTCCTGGGGCTTAGCCTCGCCGCTTGGGCCGCCGCGGAGACGCATTCGGCTGTTGCAGACGCCGCGGAACAGGACGACCAGGCAGCCGTGCGCAGGCTCGTTCAGACGGGCGCCGACGTGAACGCCGCGCAGATCGATGGAACCACTGCGCTCCATTGGGCCGCGCATCACGATGACGCGGAGATGGCCGGGTTGCTTACCCGCGCGGGCGCGAACGTCAATGCCGTGAACCGCTACGGTGTGCCGCCGCTGGCGCTGGCCTGCGAGAACGGCAGCGCTGCTCTGGTGAAGCTGCTGTTGGAGGCTGGCGCCAACGCAAACGCCACGCTCAAAGGCGGCGAAACTGTTCTCATGTTGGCGGCGCGTTCCGGGAACGGGGAGGCCGTTCAGGCGCTGCTGGCCCACGGAGCCAACCCCAATTCACGCGAGCGGCTTGGCCAGACCGCATTGATGTGGGCGGCGGCCGAGGGCCACACCGCCGCCGTCCGCACCCTGATCCACGCCGGAGCCGACATAAACACGAAAACCGGCGTGGGGTTTACGGCGTTCTTGTTTGCCGCGCGCCAGGGCCACCTCGAGACGGTACGCGTGTTTCTCGAGGCGGGTGTCGATGTGAATGCCATGATGCAGCGCCCGGCGGAGCAAGGAGCGCCACGGATATTGACCTCCGGGCGCACGAGTCCGCTAATGCTCGCGGTCCAAAATGGCCACTACGAGCTGGCCATCGCGCTGGTGGACGCAGGAGCCGATCCGAACGATCGCCGCACGGGATTCGCCCCGCTCCACATACTGGCCGGCGTGCGCAAACCCGATTCGAGCGACGGCAGCGATGGCGCGACGCCTACTGGCGCAGGGCGTCTCTCGAGCCTCGACTTCGTGCGGGAAATCGTCAAGCGGGGTGCAAACGTCAATTTGCGGCTGCCTAAGGGTACGCCGAAGATGCCCGCCACATCGTCCACGATCTCGACGGAAGGGGCAACGCCGATGCTGTTCGCCGCCGATCGCTCGGACGTTCCGTTGATGCGGGTGCTCCTCGAGGCAGGCGCGGATCCACTAATACCGAACTTTAACAACACAACACCGTTAATGGCCGCGGCGGGCCTTGGCACGAAAGAGCCCCTGGAGGAGGCCGGCGAAGAAAATGAGGCCGTGGAGGCGGTAGCGTTATTGCTGGATCACGGCGCCGACATCAATGGTGTGGATAACAATGGCGACACGGCGATGCACGGCGCGGCGTACAATAACTACCCCCGCGTCGCAAAGCTCCTGGCCGCGCGCGGGGCCGATCCGAAAGTCTGGAACAAGCCCAACAATGCCGGCCGGACGCCGCTATTCATCGCCGAAGGCTACGTCGGAAACGCCCTGCGCCCCGACCCACCGACGATCGATGCCATTACGGAGCTGATGCGCGCAGCGGGTCTCTCGACGGACGGCCCACGCCCGACAAAGATCGTCGACATCTATCAAAAGACCGTAGAAACGCCGAAGACTCCCGGACCGGCGAAGTGAGAGCGAGGCAGTCCCGAATCGTTTCCTCGCGTGGACTCATTTTGAACGCTGGGCTCTATTCGCGATGCGTTTACGAGGCCAGGCGCAGCTTTCGTCGAAGTTCAGCCGGAAGTTCGACTCTGTGAAAAAGACGAGCTGGATAGAGGTAGTCTTCGCCAGATTCGTCGATGACTCGGATCAGATGGTCAGCGTCGGCGCTACTGTCGTCGAGAACAGCGTAGATCTTACGGACCTCCAGCGAAGCTTCATACCCGGCGTTCGCAAGACAGACCACAAACTGGCGCGACTTTGATCGACGAGGGGGCATGCTCAATTCACGAAGCGCTTGATCTTCAATTCCTTCTTGCCGATGCCGGATGCTTCATACCAGTGAAGCTCGGCTTGTCGTATAGTACCATTGCTGAGTTCTACGAACGCCAGCCCCTTCCGCTTTCGCCAGCGGCCCTCGCCATACAGCTTACGCAAACGTGGCAGTTCGCGGATCGAACGGCCGATGGCGATCGTCTCGATTTCGGTGATGTCGCCGCGAATCCGAAAGAACACGACTGCGAATTTTAGCAGGGCGCTTCACCGCGAAGAGAGTTTCTCCCTCTGTGAAGCCGGGGCCACGCTCTAAAGCAAACCGGATTCGAGCGACGGGGGCGATGGCGCAACGCCAGCCGGTGCCGGGCCGAAGACTACGTCGGAAACGCCCTGCGCCCCGACCCACCGACAATCGAGGCCATTACAGAGCTGATGCGCGCGGCGCGTCTCCCGACGGACGGCCCACGCCCGACAAAAACGTCGACATCTCAAAAGACCTTAGAAACGCCGAAGACTCCCGGCCCGGCGAAGTGGGATCGCGCCAAGCCCGCTTTCAGGGCACTGTACAAATCAGTTGGCTTGGTGTGCCTTGCGCCGCCGGTAAATCATGCCGCCGGCGAGGAGACAAAGCGGAATCAAACTGACTGGTTCGGGCACTTGGGTGAGTTCGCGTAGGTGAACGTTATCCAGCCCCACATCGCAACACCCTGAATTGAGGCCGAACGTATCGAATTGGATTGTCGCTGTCGTTCCGGTGGCGGTGAACTGGAATTCCTGAGAAACCCATACATCCCAGAAGCCCCCATTTATCCCCCCTCCGGGGTTGTAGGGAGGAGCTGTAAACGTCGTGGCTGGACCGCCGTCTGCCGAAACGTGGATCTGATCCGAGTTATAGGCTTCCGATGCCATGATAAAATCCACGGCATAGGTGACCCCAGCAGTCAACCCGGTCAGGGTCTGAGAGAACGAAATATCCTGTTCATATCCCGCGAGCCAAGCCCAATATGTGCCGTCCATACCTGTGCCATAAGTCGTGCCAAACGGGTTTAAGCCGCTGTCGAAGCTACTGTAAGTAGTGGTCCAGCCCGTCGTGTCCCCTGTTTCAAAGCTGCCGTTGACGAAATCGGCCTTTGCTGTACCGGTTATACCAAAACCAATGCTTACCACGATAAAAGCTGAAAGAACGAATCTTCTCATCATCTCCTCCCGAAGTTTGGCCCGTGCAATCGATCCGACCTCGATGCACGAATCATGTCGTCCAGTATGAGGTCAATCCCTTGCTGCCCAAGAAAAATCCGGTACCAAAAATCACACTTAGTACCGGTACGTCGCAGAACTACCCGAAGCCGAAAGCCATTGAAGGCCATCGGACCGGCGAATTAAGACGGCATAAGGTCGATCAAGAAGGCTTGGCAGCGATCCTGGCGATATCCAGAACTTGGCCCCCCGAGGCGAGAAAGCGGTGAAAGTCTTTCAGTTTGCGCACGCAACGCGGGTCCTTAACAATGACTGCGACTTCCCTCCGGAAATCGAGACTCAAGGCGTCCAGAGCCATGCTGCCGAACGAGGCCGTGTGGCCGTCTATCAGGATCAATTTGCCGTGAGGGAGCAATCCGCCCAATTGTCCCGCGCCCAGAACTTCCACTTTTACTCCCTCAGCCTTCTTGGCCTTGAGCAGGGCGCCGATAGCTGGGTCAGCCAATTTGTGATCGATGATGTGAATGCTTCGCCGGGCGCTCGCGAGTAACGCCGTGAGCTGCGCGCGGGCGCGGTCTGGCCCGACCACCAGCCGCTCGCTGATACCCGCCGGAAATGTAGAATGCGGCGCCAGCCAGTCCGTCTCGAATAGATTCTGAAGACCCGAGACCAGACCCGCATCGTGCGTAATGAGGATGAAGTCGCAGGTGACTCCGAAACATTTCCCCGTGAAGTTGAGCGACCCGACCAGCGCCGGCCCGTCATCGGCCACAATGTACTTGGCGTGATACTTCACGACCGCGTCGGCGTAACGCCTTACCTGCGCGCCCATACTCTCGAGATAAGCGCCGAGCTCCTTGAGACGCTTCTCCCAGCCTCGCGCGCGCGGTGTAAGCAGGAGACGCACCTCGATTTTGCGATGCAACGCCTCGGCGATGGCATCCAATACCGCAAAATCAGTGCAGCGGAAGAGCGAAATCAGCAACCGGCGGCGGGCCGAATGGATCACTTCGAGCACCGCGTCGCGCCGCTTCTCTACGGCCAGAACTATGCGATCGGGCGGGGTCTGAAGCTGTTGTTTGGGCGAAGATGCGCGCATGGCCGCAGCCGGGCTCCGAAAGCCGTATCCTGTTTTGGGGAGAGTATACCAAACATTTTCGCTCCCGGATGTGCGACAACTGAACGTGGTACGCTATATTCCTTTTAGACCATGACCGCAACGGCGCGCCCTTGCCCAGATGAGCGAAAGCTACGTGAGCTCCTTCATCTCCAGGAAGGCAAGCGCGGCTTCCTGGTGGCGTTTGAAGGACCGGATGGTTCGGGGAAATCGACGCAGCGCAAGCTCTTCAAAACATGGCTGCGAAGCGTGGGACACCAGACGGTTACCTACCGATGGAACACGTCGGCCCTGGTGAATCCTATCTTGAAGGCGCGCAAACTGGCCCACTCGCTCAGCCCCGAGGAGTATTGCGTCTTGAGTGCGGCGGCTTTCCGCCACCAATTGGAAAGCGAGGTGCTGCCGGCCCTGTGGGAAGGCAAGATCGTGCTGGCGGACCGTTTCCTGTTCACGGCTCTGGCTCGCGATGCGGCACGGGGCTTGGATCTCAATTGGGTGATGAATGCGTACGTACCGCTGTTCTGGCCCGATTTGGTGTTTTACTTTGAACTTCCGGCCGAACTCTCTTCCCAGCGAGTGGGCGCCAAGCGCCGTCCGAGCTATTACGAAGCCGGGCAGGACGTGACCAACATTGCGGATCCCCACCAGAGCCACCGGCAGTTCGTGAGCCGCGTGATTCAGGAATACGATGCGCTCGCCAAGATCTTTCAGTTCCTCAAGGTAGACGCGCGCCAGTCGATTTATGAACAACACCGGGCCATACGGCAAATGTTCATGACAGGCCAGCGGCGGCCCTGGGCAGAGTGGAACACGGATGCGGTCCTTTCCTGGCTTGTCAGGACGCCAAGGGTTGTGAATGCCGAAATCGCCTAAGAAGAAGACTGCCCGTCAAAAGAAAAAGCCAAAACCCGAGCCTCAAGGAAAACTGATCGCGCTGGAGGGCATGCGGGGACCCGACCTCACCGAGAACGCCGCGCGCCTGGTCGATCAACTCAACCGCGGCAGCGCTCTCGCGGGCTACAGCCGTTGGGACGCTTCGAATACTTTTTACGAGCTGCGCCTGCGCAAGGCCAAGCGATTCTCTCCGCCTCCGCGCACCCTGCTGTTGCTATACGCTTCCGATCTGCTGTTTCGACTGCGTTGGGAGATCAAGCCCGCTCTTTTGGAGGGGCACACAGTTGTGGCGGCCCCCTACGTCGAGACCGCTATCGGCTTCGGCACGGCGCTGGGGCTCTCTAAAGATTGGCTTCAGGAGCTTTTCAGCTTCGCGCCCAAAGCTGACGTAGCTTTGCGCCTGAAAGAAAAAGCCAAGTTCAAGCCGAAGCAAAAGAAGAGCAAGGCCTCCGAGGGCTTCGTTGAGTTTTGCTGCGATACTCTTTCCGCCGGTTCTGCCGATTGGAGCGCGCCCGAGGTCTGGGCCGGCACTCTCCGGTACCTGGATGCCCTGGAGGAAAACGACTCCCTTCAAAGGTTAGGCAAGAAGCTGCCGAAGACGGTACGGCGCTAGCCGGAGCGCCCGCGTGCCTACCATAAATAGCGGATGCTCACTTGTGCGCGGCGGGCATTGGTGCCGTCCGGATATCCCTGTGAGGCTACGCCCTCGCCCAGGTGGGGCACAGGTGACAAGACAGCGCCTTCTGCCTTGTAGGCTACCGTGCTCACGCTGGTGCTGGACACGTGATTGAGAAGGTTGAACACTTCAAAATTCAGATGAACCTGGTGACCTTCCGAGATCCGCAGAACTTTGGTGAGGCGCGCGTCCGTGCGGATGATCTGGTCGACATCGAGGCTGCTGGGGGGCATGAATGGAACCCGGGGAGAGCCGCCGAAGCCATTCAGCGTCGAATTGAACGCCGCCCCCGGGAACGGGACACCGACAATCAGGACGTCCGGTGTGGCCGGCTGCGCCGAAGCGAAGGTTGAGATCTGCGAAAGCCGCCAACGATTCACCAGCCAAGTCACCAGCGCGCCGGAGTTCCGGGCGAACGTAGGTTCGAAAGTCGAGCTGATCACAAGCCGGTGGCGCTGATCGAGCTGCGAGGAGGCTTTATCGCCTCGGTAATCTCCGTTCCACAGCGACCGCGGGCCATCGTTAAAGAAAATATTGTCGTTGCCGCCGCCCTGATTAAAGTCGATCGCGTGCGACCAGGTATAGGCGAGGAAGCCCTCGAAACCACGCGAAAACCTTTTCCGGAGTTGTACGACTAGAGCGTTGTAGTAGCTGTTTCCTCCCGATTCCACGCTATTCACCCGCCGCCAGCGCGGGTTGACCCGGTTCACCAAACGGTAACCGGGAGTTACATATGAGCCAATATCATGGCCCTGCGCGTCGTTGATCTGGTACGTCACCGGGGCGCCCGCCGGGCCGATATTCAGATCGCGCACGGTAGTTAAGTGCAGACCCCGGCTCCACAGATAGGCGAGGCTGATGCTGGTAGTGGGGCTCAGCGTGTGCTCGATCGCGATATCCGCCTGGTGCGTGTAAGGATTGCGGTAGTCCTTCGAAGGAAACGTCAGGTCGATGGTGGAAGCGAAAGCCGGGTCGGAAGGCTGTGGCGTCCGTATCGGCTGAGGAAGCGCATTGGGAAACACCGGTCCTGTTTGCGGGTCGGAAAGAAACCTCCGGTCCAATTGCACCGGTTGCTGATAAACCCCATTCTCCAGAAAAAAAGTGCCGATCACGCCGCTGTGGTATCGCGCGTAGAACATTCCGTATCCGAGGCGCACCACACTCCTTCCCCGGTTGAACCCCAGGGACAGCCCGAATCGGGGCGCCAAGTTGGTTTTGGACGAGGGAACCCGTCCACTCTCCGGGTACTCCGGATTCGCCGCGGGCGGTTGCGGGAGGGCGGAATATTCGTAGCGCAGCCCGTAATGCAGAGCGAGCGAAGAACCCCAGCGGAACTGGTCTTCGGCAAAGAAATGGTAATCCTGAATGCTCTCGTCGAAGATCTGGTTGCCGAACCGCTGCGAATAACTCTGCCAGCGCCGCGCGCCCGCCGTGTTGCCGCTGAAATCCTGGGCAAAGGAGGTGAAATCGGCATACTCATAGGTTCCATGCCGATTGCTCAGGTACTGCAGGAAATCTTCGGTGTGGACCGTCCCCGCTCCGAACTTCCAGCTATGCCGGCCCGCGACCATGGTGAGAGTGTCGGCGATTTCGAAGCGATTTTCGCTGGGATCGATGCGCGGCAACTCTGCGTTTACACCGAGGTTCGGCTGACCTTCCACGGTGATCTGCACCAGGCCGGTCTCAGGCGGGACCAGGGCGGGGTTAATGTTGTCGGCATGCCGGTCCTTGAACCAACCAAGCCGAAATTCATTAAAGCGGGTGCCGCTGGCCAGGAATCTCCATGCCACGCGGCCGTAGCGGGTGCGCACCGACGAGTCGCCATTGGCTCCTACGCCTTCGCCATTATTGAGCACGGCCTGCGTCTGAAAACCGTTCGGAGATCGCCAGCCCAGATAGTTGAAACTGGCACTCACCTGTTGACGCTGGCTTGGCTGCCAGTCCAGCTTGCCGAAGCCTAATTCCGAATCGGCCCACCGGTCGAGGACGCGAAACTGGCGGCCCAGGAAACCCAGCGCCGCCGCACATTGCGAGGCGGTAGCTTTGCAGGTCCCCACGAAATTTCCCGCCCCATCGAACAAGGGCGGCCTTGCCAGAGAGGCGACCAGCGGGAACCCGCGCCGGTGAATCTCGCCATTCAAGAAAAAGAACAGCTTGTCCTTGATCAGTTTGCCGCCGAGGCTGGCACCGGCCTGGTGACGCCGCTCGGGAGGGTTGACGGAGCTGTGCGGATCGCGGGCGTCCAGCGTCCGATTCCGGAAGAACCAATAGGCCGTGCCATGGGTTTCATTGGAGCCGCTGCGCGTTACCGTGTTGATGATGCCGCCCGAGGCGTGGCCGTATTCGGCCGAGTACGCAGTAGAGAGCACCTGGAACTCCGCCACTGCATCCTGCGAAATCTGCGTGAATATGCGGGTCCGGCCGGCGTTCTCATGGAAGAATTGATTCGAGGTGTCGTTCCCGTCAGTCAGAAAAGAGTTCCCTCCGGCGATCCCGCGAAAAGAGACCAGGCCCAAAACGCCATCCGGCACTACCGCCGGCGTCAGCAGAACGTAGGTGTCCACGCGGCGGCCGTTGATCGGCAGATTCAAGATTTCGGAATCCGTCACCACCTGCGATACCCCCATCTTCGCGAGACCGGCGCCCGGCGCGGCTGCCACCGTTACACGAGTTTGCGGCGCGGCGATTGCCAGAGTCACCAGAATGGTGACGTCCTCTCCAACCTGCACTTTGACACCGATGTTCTCCTGTGTGGCGAAGCCTTCCTTGGCGACTATCACGCTATAGCCAGCGGCCGGTTCCAGAGCAAATGCCGAGAATGCCCCGCCGACATCGGTTTTCAACACGCGCCGGATGCCGCGCGCTTCGTTGCGGATTTCGATCTGCGCATCCGGAACCGAAGCACCGGAGACGTCGCGAACGACGCCGGAAATGGAGCCGGTCCCGGCCAACTGCTGGGCCGGAATGCCGCCGGCCAGTGAGATCCCACAGGCGGCAGCCATGAGGAACTTGGAAATTCTGGTCAAGATCAAGATCATACAACCAGATACTGTTTCGTGGACACGCTAAGATCCGGCTGCCTCTCTAGTGCTGCTGGCCCGCCGGCTGTTACACCTGGCCGATTCGCGTCCTAATTGTGAAAGCGAATTTTCTTTTCTTTTGGGGACAGGCAATGTTACAATGCGAGCCGCGAAGTTGCGGGTAACCATGCATGCAGAAGTATGATAGCGGCTCCGAGTCCGGATGGGCCCCCGTGATCGTCATTGCGCTTGCGGGCATTGCTCTGGTGGCGGCAGCGTCCAAGTTCCCCGAGGTGTTATCCACCACCGGGGTCTCTCCCAACTTACCGTTCAAGGGCAACGATGACAATGCTCTTCCCTTGCATCCCTTTGCCGAACTGCTCAAACTCGTCGTGGCGGCCCTGATCGGCATCGTAGTCACCGACGTTCACCGGCGGTATCACCGCGATAAGCCTCTCACCCGGTCGCTTTTGCAGGCACAGGTGCTGCTGTGCGTTGCCGGCGCCATGGTTATGGTGATCATCGGCAATTCGGTGGCGCGTGCTTTTGGCGTGGCTGGAGCGGCTGGCATCGTTCGGTTCCGAACGCCTGTGGAGGACCCGAAAGATACCACGATCCTGTTTCTGCTGGTCGGCCTCGGCATGGCATGCGGCGTTGGACTGCTTGAAGTCGCCGGCCTGGGAACCCTGTTTTTGTGCCTTGTTATCGTGATCCTCGATCGTTTCGGCGAGACCAAGGCCCGCTCGATGATACTTTCGCTGGTGGCCGTTGGACGTGAGTTTCCCTCCGACCACGTGAGCCGGATACTGAACAGCTCGGTGGATTTCTACGAAGCCCGCGAGCTGGTTCAGGGGAGCGAAGCCACCGCGAAATACACGGTGACCCTGGCCCCTTCGACTCCCCTCTCCTGGCTGACCAAAGAACTGATGGCGGAAGGCACCGCCGGTTTGAAATCAGTCTCGTGGTCCGACTCGCCTAAGAAAACATCCTGAAGGGACCGCACGCGCGAGACGGCGAATAGCGCTTTATCGCGTGGGCAGCACCGAGAACGATGTTTGCCCGCCAATCGTAATCGCCAGAGGTGTTTGCGATCCGGACGGCACGCTGCCTGGAAGCTGGGCGTTGATCTGGTAGATTCCAAGGAATCCCGGTGTGAGGCCTGAAAATATCAGAGAAGCCCGCGCGTTACCTACTGTCACTACGGGGTCGGTGGTCGTGTGCTGCAACGAGGTTGTCGAGGCTGGTTGTCCGGTCACCATGCCGCCTGTTACGGGTCCCAGGCCGGTGCCGTAAATCGTCACCGCCTCGCTGGCGGCGGCCGGGTTATCGGTTGTCACCACAGTTCTTCCATCCGAGTGAAAAGTAGCGAACACTCCCGGCGAATATGCATTGACAATCGCGGTCGTCACATTGCTCGGCTTGCCGTTCACCATAGCTCCCACAGTAATACTGTTGCCTGCAGCCTCCCACGGAACCTGCACATTGAGCTGGCCCGAAGATGCAAATAAAATCGACGCGCGATAGCCATTGAAGTAGATCGCCGTGTTATCCGCGCTGCCGAAATTCGAGCCGTAAACGCTGGCAACTCCGCCCGCCGCGGCGGGCGCCACCGCGGCCGCGCTCAACACGCCTCCTTCCGCCACTGTAGGGTAGCCGCCCGGGGCCTGGTAACCCTCGGCGAGGATCGCGTTAATGACAAATGGCGTCCGGATGGCGGCAAAGCCCTGCGCATAGGCGCTGATCTTCTCGAAGTCGTCGTTAGTCGCGAGCTTCGTGCCCCCTCCGTTCCCCTTATTCGGGTCCTGGTAGGCCGCGTCTTTGATCTGGTTGTATTCTCGCAATGCCTCCTGCTCCAGCCAGCCGCCGGCGCCGCCCGCCAGCATGGCGCACTTGAGCAGCGCCTCGAGATAGGCGTTCTTGTATTCCGGGATAGCCACCAGCCGGCGCATCAGAACGTTGACATCCGCATTCTCCAGGATGGGACGCACGTTGGAGTCGAACGAGTTGTCTTTATCCCACGCAATTAGTTGCGATAACTTCTTGTTCTCGAACCGGTAAAACTGAAAATTGTTCATCCCGAACACATCGCCCAGGATCGAGTCGAAATCGGCGAGATAGTTCTCGACCGCGATGTGCGTGAGAAACAATTTGAGATCGAGATAGGGTGTCATGGCCGAGACAAAATCGGCGTCCGAGGCTTGATTCATCGTCCGGACCATGCCTTCCAGCGTTACCGTATCGGGCGAGTTGCTGTGCGTCTGCGGCTCGAACGGCGCGGGCTTATTGTCCGGGGGAGTTACGGCGTATTTCGTAAGATCCTGGCCAAGATACTCGAAATGGTAACCGGCGTTGAGTACGCCGGTCCAATCACCCGGGCGGTATTGGTACAGATAACCGTTGGTCTCGTTGAAGACACGTTTCAGGAAGCTCTGATCGATGTTTTCCACGATGCTATAGAGGCCGACATACTCATCGTTCACGTAAAACCGGGCCGGGGATTCGCGAGGAGCGGGCAGACCCATTCGCTGGAACAGCAGCATACTGAGCCGTTCGTGCACCATGCTGGGGTCTTCGGTGTTGCTCTTGAGTACCAGCACGCTGAGGCCGAGAAGAGTCTGCCCCTTTACGTTCTTATCGAAGCCCACGTGCAGTGCCGGTTTAAAAGGGCTACGGCTGCCGTGTCCGCGCGAGTGAATGGCGAGGTTTTTGACCGTCACGGTATTCGAGCCACTCTTCCATTGGAACGAGTCTACGTTGAAATTGGTATCGTCCAAGTAGTGATCCTTCAATCCCTGCCAATTGGCCGCGGGCATCGTGATGCGGATTTCATGGAGGATGGAGGCGTCGAACAGATCCGCCGTGGTTTGCGCTGTTGCCGCCATTGGCAATCCGAGCAGCGCCGAGCAAAGCAGGTAGTTTTGGAACCGCATCGCGAACCCTTTCGATGGATTAGTGTCCAGGTCTGGAATTGCGTTTCGCCCGGTGAGGCGCGCACCTAGCAGGATGCGGACAAAGGGTCCGCATGGACCGCTCCCTGACGGTCGCGGCTCGGCAACATAGTCCTAGGGCAGTGTGACGCCGTCCCATCGGTGCTCCGGATCGGGATAGAAAGTCAGTCCGGCATGGCGGTGAAATCCGTTGCAAACATAGACCAGCCAACCGCCCGGTACCTTGGCGCGCAAGACCGAGAGCAGACCGCCGCTGGATCGTAGAGGCTCCCAAAGCATCAAGCTCTCTTCCGGAACACCCTGTTCTGGAGCACCCTCCGGTGCGGCTGCCACACGCCCTCCCATCTCGCTCGAACGCGAACGAGGGCAAAATTCTACCATAGAAGCCTAAACTTCGAAAGAGGAATGTTTTTGGGAGGTGAATTAAATCCTTTGCATCCCTTGTAACGTATGTTATAACTGCTTCACCACTTTTACATAGGGAGACCTCGCCCGTGGCTCGGATCGTTGGCTGCACGATTCCCTTCCTCCTGGCTTGTGCCTTACTCCATGCCGAACACTATGGTTTCGTCCGGTCCGGACGGAAGCCGATTCCGGGTGCTTCGGTCACCGCATCCCTGGAAGATCGGAAGCTGGTTACCACGACGGACGAGACGGGCCGGTATACCTTCGATAATCTCGGACGCGGCAAATGGATCTTCCAGGTGGAAATGTTCGGGTTTACCACGCTGCACCAGGAGTTGGGACTCGTGGATGGCGTGACAGTCGCCGATTTCGATCTGGAACTGGAGGCCGCCAGCATTCCCGAATCCCCGGCAGCCGGGACGGGCGCCTTTCAGACCCTTACCGTCAATGTGCAGACCGACGATCAATCTCAAATTGAGCAAGACCTGCAGACCGCATCCGCTCCCGTCATCGCCGAAATGGCGCCGGCTTCCGACCTCAACGAAGCCTTCCTTGTGAACGGCAGCCTCAGCGGAGGCCTGCAAGCCGCCCAACAAGAGGATTTTTTCGACCAGGCGGACAATGACTTACGGCCCGTTAAACCCAAGAAGGATAAAAGCGCGAAAGCCGGCGGCGGCGGGGGCAAGCGCGCCAGGAAGGCCGCTAAGCGTGCACGAAAAAGACAGACAATCGCCAGCTTCGGAACTGGAAAGAAGCAGGACAACCAGGTGCGCGGCACTCTCTTCTATGGCTTCCGCAACTCCGAGTTCGATGCCACTCCTTACTCGCTCAGCGGCCAACCTATCCCCAAGGCTGGATACGCGCAGAGCCGCTTCGGATTTGCCGTGGGCGGTCCACTGACTCTGCCGCGCCTGATCCACAGCAATCAGACTTTCTTCTTCGTGAATTTCACGGGCACTCGCAGCAAAACGCCGTATAGCAACACCGATACCGTGCCGACGCTCGCTGAGCGGAACGGCGATTTCTCCAAACCGACGGCGGTGGGTTCGGTAGTGCTTTACGATCCCATCAGCCACCTGCCGCTCGACGATAATCTCGTCCCCCAGTTCCGGATCGACTCTGCCGCCCGCAAGCTGCTCTCCTACATCCCGCAGCCAAACCTTCCGGGCGCGGTCCAGAACTACCAGATCGTGACCGCCGTGCCGCAAAACTCCAACGATTTTTCGGCGAAGCTCAACCACACCCTCTCCGCCCGGAACCGGTTCACCTTCAATGTCAATTTGCAGAGCAGCAACGGTAGCCAGTCACAGCTCTACGGATTTCGCGACAAACTGGACGGCCTGGGCTGGCAGACGGAAGTTGGTTGGACTCACAATTTCGGATCCAGGACGCTCAACTCGCTGCGCTTTGCGTTTAGCCGCAACCGCAATAACTATGTTCCCTACTTTGCGTTTGGCTCCAATGTGGCCGCGGCGCTGGGCATTCAGGGGACGTCGCCCGATCCGATTAACTTCGGCCCGCCGAACCTCAACTTCACCAATTTTGGAGACATGCTGGACGGAAGCCCCTTCTTGCGGCGCGACCAGACCTCGGCCATCCGGGATGGAGTGACCATGGTGCGCGGTCCCCACAACCTGACTTTTGGCGGCGAATACCGGCGCATGCAATTGAATCGCATCACCGACAGCAATGGCCGCGGCAACCTCATCTTCAGCGGGCTGCTGACCAGTGGCTTTGACAGCAACCTGGTTCCCCAACCCGGCACAGGATTTGATTTCGCCGACTTTCTGTTCGGCTTCCCGCATTCCAGCAAGATTCGTTATGGCAGCGCCAGCAACTACTTCCGCGGTTCCGCCTATAGCGCCTACATCGCGGATGATTGGCACATGCGGCCCAATTTCACCATCAACGCCGGGCTGCGTTACGAGTACTTCGCTCCATTTACAGAAAAGTACGATCGAATGTCGAACCTCGACCTTGCCTCTGGCATTACCGGGGCAGCGTCCGTAATCGCCGGACAGAAGGGTCCCTTCTCAGGCGCGTTTCCGAGAGCCCTCATCGACTCCGATCCGAAAGACTTTTCACCGCGCGCCGCCATTGCCTGGCGGCCCTTACCAAAAAAGCACCTGATAATCCGGGCGGGATACAGCATCTTCTACAACGGTTCGATTTACACCGAATTGCCGGGTAAGTTGGCTTCCCAGCCTCCGTTCGCGCAAACCACGACGCTGCTGACCACTCTGGACTACCCTTTACGGATCAGTAACGGCTTCACCCGCGGATCGAGCAAGACGATCAACAATAGTATCGCCATAGACCGGGCTTACCGGCCGGCTTATGCCCAGACGTGGAACTTCACCATTGAACAGAATCTGAGCAAGACGCTGGTTCTCGAGGTCGCCTACCTGGGCACGAAAGGCACGCGGCTGGATATTCAGCGGCTGCCCAACCGGGCGTTGCCCGGTTCGCCGCTCACCTCGGAAGACCGCCGTCTGATCGGCAACGCCGTGGGATTTACTTACGAGACTTCCGACGGCAACTCGATCTTTCATGCCGGGCAGGTGCGCCTCACCCGCCGCCTCAAGAAGGGATTCTCCGTGAACGCGTTGTACACGCTCTCCAAATCGATCGACAATGCGTCGACGCTCGGCGGCGGATACACGGTCGTGGCGCAGGATGATAAGAATTTGCGCGGGGAGCGCGGGCTTTCGAGTTTCGATCAACGCCACGCACTCACACTTGGGCTTACGGCGCAATCCCCATTGGGCCGCGGATCGCTGGTGGGCGCGGGAGGCCCGGCGGGCCGCATTTTCCAGGGATGGCGGCTCGCGGGGAACATCACCGCTTCCAGCGGCCAGCCCTTGACAGCACGCATTCTGGCCAACCTGGCCGATGCCAGCGGCAGCGGGAACCTGGGCACCAGCCGCGCCGATGCGACCGGCCTCGACGTTGGAAGCGGCTTCGGATATTTCGATAAAGCGGCCTTCGCCCTGCCGCCCTTCGGCCGTTTCGGCAATGCCGGACGAAACACCATCCCCGGCCCCTCGCGTTTCTCTCTCAATCTTTCCCTCTCCCGCTCTTTCCACGTTTCCGAACGTGAGCGTTTGGAGTTTCGCCTGGACGGCACGAACATGAGCAACACCCCGGTATTTACCAATCTGGGCACCGTGCTGAATGCCCTGAATTTCGGCCTTCCCATTGCTGTCCAGCCTATGCGCTCGTTCAAAGCGACCATGCGCTACAAGTTTTAGCAGGAGTCCGTCATGCGTAAACTCGCGCCCGTTCTGTTGATCTCCCTTTCGCTCACCGCTCAACAAGCCGATAGCCCGGCCACGTTCAAAACCACTACAAACCTGGTGATCGTGGATGTGTTCGTGCGCGGCAAAGGCGGCAAGGCTGTAGAGAATCTGAAGAAGGAGGACTTCACCGTTCTCGAAAACGGGAAGCCGCAGCAGATTGGCATCTTCGATTTTCAACGCATCGAGGCTGCGGCTCCGGCGGCCACAGTCCAGCCCAGACCCACTGTGACGGCCGCGCGCGCCAACGCGATTACGGCCGATGCCCCCGGCAAGGTCAAATACCGGGATAAGCGCCTTCTGGTTTTGTTCTTCGATTTTTCGTCCATGCAGCCGCAGGAACAGATTCGCGCGCAACAAGCTGCCTTGAAATTCCTCACCGAGCAGATGACCCCCGCCGATCTGGTAGCCATCATGACTCTGGCGTCGGGTGTTCAGGTAGCGCAGGACTTCACCGATGACCGGGACCGCCTTACCGAAGTGATCAAAAGCTTCCGGATCGGTGACTCGAGCGAGCTCTCCATCGAGGCCGATACGGGAGACGCAGACAGCGCCGAGTATACCGGCGCCGCGTTTGCCGCCGATGAGACGGAGTTCAACATATTCAATACCGATCGCAAGCTGATCGCATTGGAAACGGCGGTGCGCATGCTCTCCGCGCTTCCCGAGAAGAAGGCGCTGGTCTATTTTTCGAGCGGCATTCCGAAGACCGGCGTCGAAAACCACTCGCAATTAGAGTCGGCCATTAATGCGGCCATCCGCGCCAACGTCTCGTTCTACCCCGTGGATGCGCGCGGCCTGGTGGCGCTGGCGCCCGGTGGAGATGCCAGCAAAGCGGCCCCTCGCGGCACGGCGGTCTTTACCGGACAAGCCATCACCAAGCAGAAAACCAAGTTCAACGATCAGCAGGAAACGCTGTTTACGCTCGCCGAGGATACCGGCGGCAAGGCGCTGCTGGATAACAACGATCTGAGTGCCGGCATCCAACAGGCCCAGGAGGATCTCGACAGCTATTATGTGATCGGCTATTACCCGGCCGAAACGGCAACGGACGGACGCTACCGGCGAATCCAGGTCAGCGTCTCCAAGCAATATCAGGCGCAGCTCGAATATCGGCCCGGCTATTACGCTGCCAAGGAGTTTGGCAAATTTACCTCATCCGATAAAGAGAAGCAGCTTCAAGAAGCGCTGCTGTTGGGCGACCCGGTCACCGATCTGCCTCTAGCGCTAGAGATCAACTATTTCCGGCTGGTGCGGGACCGGTTCTTTGTTCCGGTGGCAGTCAAAATACCGGGCTCGGAAATCTCCACCGCGCGGCGGGGCGGCGCCGATACGACTGAGTTCGATTTCATCGGCCAGGTGCTCGACCTTCGCGGCCGCATCGCCGCCAATGTCCGCGATACCATCCGCGTGCGCCTGGGCGAAGGCGACGCGGCTCAGTTGGGCAGCCGGAATATCCAATACGACACCGGCTTCACACTCACACCCGGCCAGTACCGCCTGAAGTTTCTGGCCCGCGAAAATCAGAGCGGCAAGATGGGAACGTTCGAAACCGGTTTCACCGTTCCCAACATCAACGTGGAACAGAGCGGGTTGCGCGTCAGCTCCGTGGTGTGGAGCGGACAGCGCGAGCCCGTTTCAGCCGCCATCGGATCGGGCGCCAACCAGAAACTGCTCGTCAATCATCCGCTCGTCTCCGAAGGCCAGAAGCTGGTGCCTAGCATCACGCGCACGCTCAGCAAGAAACAGAGCCTTTACGTCTACTTCGAAATCTATGATCCGGCGCAAAAGCCGGAAACCAAGAAGCCGTTGGTGCTGGCGAGTGTTACTTTTTACCGCCGCGGCATCAAGGCATTCGAATCCAATCCGGTGCAACTGACCAGCTTATCCAAAGACCGGACGGGCACGCTGCCGGTGCAGTTTCAGGTGCCGTTGGCCAGACTCCAGCCTGGCCGTTACACTTGCCAGGTCAACGTCATTGACGAGGCGGCCAAGAAGTTTGAGTTTCTCCGCGGCCCCCTGGTCGTCTTACCCTGAAACACGCCGCGCGCGAACCCGATTATACCTCCCAAAGGTACATAGACACCGCGTGGACATGGGGATACAATCTACTGGGGCGTGTTCTTGCGCTTACGCCCGGCGTGTGCCTACATGCAAGGCCGCTCACAAACGAATCGAACGGTTTGCCTCGCCTGGATCCTGCTGTGTGCGACTGCGCTTGGACTTTCTGCAGCGGCGCAGGCTGCCACCCTGGTACACCGCCCCTATTTGCAGAATATGAGAGCGGATAGGGTCACGATCGTGTGGTCCGCCCGCGAGAACCTGCCGGGTGTAGTACAGTATTCCAACGATCAAAGCTTTTCGCAGATTTCGTCCGCGCGTGTCCGCGCCTTTCCCGTCTCATTGACGCAGTCTCTGGACACCGCGGGAGCTTTGCATCTCAGTTACAGTTTTTACCAATATCAGGCGGACCTAACGGGTCTCGCTCCAGGCACTCAGTATTTCTACCAAGTGCTCATGGATGGTTCGAACATTACTCCTAATGTCACGGGTCAATTTCGAACCGCCGCCCCCGGTTCGTTCTCGTTCCTGGTTTTTGGAGACAGTGGATTGGGTTCGCCAGGGCAACGGGACATCGCGTTGCAGATGAACGCAGAAAAGCCCGACCTGGTCCTGCACGTGGGCGACATTGCTTATGAGAACGGCACATTCGAGGAATTCACCGGCAACTACTTTGAATATTATTGGCCTCTCATGAACCGCGTACCGTTCTTCACCGTGGCCGGTAACCACGAGTATCAAAGCCCCATGGCGGGTCCGTATATTGCACTGCAGGCGGTTCCCAACGATACGGTCCCGGACCGCGATCGCGGGCGCTACTACTCGTTCGATTGGGGCGACATCCATTTCGTGGCGCTCGATTCCGATCTCCTGACGAGTTCCGCATTAAGCAGCGCCATGCTGGCCTGGCTGGAGAACGATCTTGCAAGCACGGGGGCCAAATGGCGGGTTGCTTATTTTCATCACCTCCCTTATCCGATTTCACACCACCTGGACGATCCCCTATGCGCTGCCACGCGAACGCAGTTCGTTCCCATCCTGGAGCGGCACGGTGTGCAATTGGTATTGACCGGACATGAGCACACCTATCAACGCAGCAAACCCATGCGCGCGGGCACGCCCGTAACGGCCGGGCCGGGGACTACCTACATCACTACCGGCGGCGGCGGCGGCGAACTGCACCCCGTGGTTCCGATGGATTTCCTGGCCTATGAGAAATCCGACTACCACTATCTCCGCGTCGAAGCGGATGGCTCAAGGATTACCGTGCATGCCATCGGTCGCACTGGCAAGGAATTCGACCGAGTGAGCCTGGCCTTCCCCTCCCTCAACCCTCCCGTGGTGAACGCCGCCTCCTTTAGCACTGCCGTGGCCTCAGGAGGATTGATCAGCATTTTTGGGCAGGGACTGGCCACAGACGCGGTTCTTGCTTCCGGATTGCCATGGCCCACCAGTCTTGCCGGTTCCACGGTCACTCTCAATGGGACGTTGATGCCTTTGATCTACACCTCGCCCCAGCAGATCAATGCGCAGATACCCTTGGATGCATCCGGATCCGCCACCCTTCGCGTCTCCACTGCCAGCGGCTTCTCGGAGGCCACGCTTGCTGTTTCGGATACGGCGCCGGCCATCTTCGGTGTGCTGCACTCCAATGGAACGGCCGTTTCCAGTGCATTTCCCGCGCGGGGCGGCGAGGCGTTGAGCATCTACATGACCGGCCTGGGGCAGGTAGATCGTCCGATTGCCAGCGGCCAACCCGCGCCGGCCGATCCCCTGCTTCACGTCGTTACTCCCGTCCAGGTGGAGCTTGGCGACGTGTCTGTCACGCCGCTATTTGCCGGGCTGACTCCGGGCCTGGCCGGAGTTTACCAGGTGAACATCGTCGTGCCTCCCGACCTGCAAACCAGGGTGTACCCTCTGCGCGTGGTCTCCAAAGGCAGTCCCAGCAATATTCAGAGTGTCCAGGTGCAATCGCGCGTTCCGTAGTCCCCATTCAGGTACGGCATCGGCTCGTAAGATGGTAGGCTGCGTTTTATGGGAAAGCGCAGATGGTGCACCGTGGTGACCGCCGCGTTGGCGAGCGCGGGACTCTACGCGCAAACGCGAGGCACTGTCAATGTGTACGTCAAGGAAAGCGCCGGAATCCGGCGCACGTCATATCCGGTCAATGTAAGAATTCCTTTCCCCCAAGGCGCGCTGTTGGATTTTGGGAATACCCGGCTGATGAACGGCGAGATGGAGACGCCGGCGCAGATCGCAGCCGAAAGCAGATGGCGGGATGGTTCGATCCGTTGGCTGGAGGCGGACTTCAACGTCAGTATCGGGCCGATGGAATCGCAGACGTACCGTCTTGAATATGGCGGCGACGTGAAGGCCGCGGCAGTCGTGCGGGGCTTAACCGTGACGGAGAACGACGGCATTGAGGTCGGCCATGTGCGGTTCAATAAGAGCGGCGCACCGCTGCTCGCGTCCGTGAAATATCGCGGCGAGGACATCGGCCGCGGCGCTAACGGGTTGATCGTTACGGACGCGGCCGGGACGGAACACGATCTCGCCAATGCGGATGGTCTGAAGGCGGAGATCGTCAAACGCGGTCCCCTCTATGTGGTAATTCGCTATTCGGGAACGATTGCGATCGACGGGAGTTACCGCGTGCCGTTTGTGCTGACCGTCGAAATGCCGAACAGCAAGTCGTGGGTAAAGATGACGGCCGCGGTGGAAGATCCCGGGAAACGGCTGCGGGAAGTTTCGTTCCACACGCCGCTGGCTTTGGGGCCGCTGCCATGGGTATGGGATTTCGGGACCGAACATTGGACGTACGGGGCCTTACGGAACCCCGGGGACACGGTTCAGTTGAGCGAGGTAGTGAAGACTTCCGGGACGAACGCATGGAAGGTAACCATGACTTCGAACGGACAGGAACAACCGTACGAAACCGGAGTCGCTGACCGATCCAAGGTCATCCGATGGGCCCACCTCCAGAACAGCAATGAGGTGATTGCTTTCGTGATGGAAACCGGCGGCTCTCCCTCTGGAACTTACGTCATCAGACTCGCTGGAGATGGACAGACTTCGTTCCACTTTGCGCCGGCGCTGCCGCGCGCGCAACATCATCTTACGCTGTATGAGCACTATGTAGCGCCGCCCGTGCACATCGGCGCCGCAACCAGCCCTTCATCCGTTTTGAATCCGCTCTCCGCGGTCTGCGACACGAAACAGTACACCGCGGCGGGAGTGCCGGCGCCTCGCTAACGAAAAGCGAGCTGGCCGGTGGGGCTCATCTCGCCCATCTCCGACACCCATTTCCTTCGGGACGGAGATCGCATATAATCGGGAGCCGATTAGGGGACGCGCGCCAGCGCGTCCGGGGCTCTGTTCCGTTAAGAAGCGAGGCGTAAATGAACAAAACGAATTGGCGAACCCAAGTTTCGAGAATCGGTTTATGCGCAGCCGCATGTGTGCTTTTCGTTAGCCACTTACTTGCGCAGTCCGCCGGTACAGGGGCTCTGACAGGAACTGTAACAGATATCGGCGGTGGTACTGTTGCCGGAGCAACGGTCACGCTGACGAGCACGGACACCAATCAAACTCGCACCGTGATAACCGGAGGGGACGGGGTCTACAAATTCTCGCTCTTGCCGCCAGGATCCTATCGCGTGAAGTTCACCGCGACCGGATTCAAAACGGCAGAGGTTTCGTCGGTGGTCGTGAACGTCACCGAAACACCCGTGTTGGACCGCACGCTCGAGGTGGGCTCGCAAAGCGAGCAGGTGACGGTCGAATCGCAGGTTGAGACGTTGCAAACGGCAACCTCCACCCTCGGCAACACCGTCGGAACGCGCACGGTGACGCAGTTGCCCCTCAGCAGCCGCAACTACACGCAGATCATCGCGCTGTCTGCCGGCACCAACACCGGCGCCAATAACGCCACGGCACTGGGCAAGGGCACGCAGAACATGAGCGTGAACGGCAACGACCCCGGCCAGAACAATTTCCAGATGGACGGCGTGAACATCACAAACTTCGCCAACAGCGGCAGCGCCAACGATGCGAGTTTGTACACGGGCGTCGGCATTCCCAGCCCGGACGCGATTCAGGAGTTCAAAGTTCAGACCTCCACTTA